>CALXJN010000041.1 GCA_944388635.1 uncultured Clostridia bacterium | reverse complement strand
AATATTGTGATAATTGCACCAATTGGTTCAACAACACCTGATAATGTTCCATATAGAAAAGCTTTCGGTTTTGATACTCCTTCGCTTTTAAGTGGCATAGAAATAATTGCCCCTTCTGGGAAATTTTGAATTGCAATTCCTATTGCTAAAGCTATTGCTCCAGATATTGTAATTCCGGCATTTCCTATAATGGCTCCTGCAAAAGTAACTCCGACAGCCATTCCTTCTGGTATATTGTGCAATGTCACAGCAAGAACCATCATTGTTGTTTTCTTTAATTTTGACTTTATACCTTCTGGCTTTTCATTTTCCAAATGCATATGCGGAATTAAACTATCTAGTGTAAGTAAAAAAACAATACCTAATAAAAATCCTACACTTGCCGGTATCCAGCCCATCTTTCCTTGTTCTTCTGCCATATCTATTGCTGGTATTAGTAAAGACCAAATTGATGCAGCAATCATAACTCCCGAGGCAAAACCTAATAATATTTTTTCGATTTTTTTATTTATTTCATTTTTCATTAAAAAAACAGTAGAAGCTCCGAAGCATAGTTCCTAAAAAAGGTATTATTAGTCCTATTATTATTTTCATTGAAAATTCCTTTCTAATTTATATATTTTTTCATGTTTCGAAATCATTATACTTCTTATATATTTTTTTATCAATAAATTTTATTAATATTTCTATTTTATTTGTAAATAATATAATTTATATTGTATTTAATGGAGGTTTTTATGGAAAATCAAAATTTAAACATTTTAGATGAAGTAAATAAAGGTGCTACAATGGGAATGGATGCAATCTCTTATGTTAAAGATAAAGCAAGAGATTTTAAATTTAAAGAAGTACTAAATACAGAATACAATAAATACAAAAAAATTTCTGAAAGAGTAAATAACCTATATTCTAACTATACAGAAAAAGAACCACATAAAACAAGCACTATGAATAAAATCATGACTTGGTATGGAATACAAATGAATACAATGATGGATGATACTACCTCAAAGCTATCTGAACTTTTAATGCAAGGCACTAATATGGGTATTATAGAAGGTAGACGTTTATTAAATGAAAATGAAAACGCTTCACCTGATGTAAAAAGTATTCTAAATGACTTCGTAGTAATGCAAGAAGATAGTGTAGAAACACTAAAGAAATATTTATAGTCTTTAATATACAGCACACTTACTTTCTAAAGTGTGCTGTATGTTTTAAGTTTAATAAAACATTAATTTTTTCTTAAAAAAATATTAATATTTGTCCTATATAATTAAAACATGTAGGGAGGAATGTTAATATGAAGCAAAAAGTAAAAAACAAAAAAAGAACAATATGTTTATTTATAATTATATTAATTCTTGCATATTTCTTAATTAATTTTATACATAATAAATATTCTAATGTGATAAATATTGCTTTATCTCATACTCTTTTTAATTCTGATAAGGAATACGGAATAATAAAAGAGGATACTAATTCAAATTATTTAGGAATTGGTCAAGAAAAAGTAAAAGATAAAGACGGGTACTTTACCATTTTTACAACTATTAATGAAAATAAAAAAACTTATACTGAATATAAGCAAAATGGAAAGTCTTCTTGGAGTGATAAAAAATATTGGGACGCAGATATGAAAACTAGTGGCTGTGGAATTACTGCTATGTCTATAATATTAAGTGGATATGGAAAAAATTATACTCCTGAAGATTTAAGAGAAAAATATTACCCTGTATTAAATGGAAATGATATATCAAAAGAATTATCAAATACCTTTGGAATACAGAATTCAGACTTTTATTATGATAGCTTACACTTATCAGATAATTATATAATAGAGTATTTAAAAAGTAATAGACCTATTTTAATATGCTTATGGGCAGAAAATGGAGATAATCGTTGGACAACTGCTTCTCATTATATGGTATTACTCGCAACTGACGGAACAGATAAAGTATATGTTTCTAACCCAAATCGGTTTAGAGAATGATTCTAAAAGTTCTGGTTGGTATAATGTAAAAGAGGTTGTACCTTACCTTGCAAAAGCTCTTTTTATAGAAAGTTATTAGAATATAAATGGGCTATTTTTATATAGCCCATTTATATTATTTTTTATTTAACATACTATTTTTTAACTCATATAATTCTTTTGATAAATCCACATAGTATTTTTGAGGATTATTTAATCTTTTTACTTCATCCCAGATAGTTTTAAGTTCTGCTTTAGCATGTGCTGCTATTTCCGATAATTTAGGAGATGTGTAAATTAGATTTCCTCCTTCGAAAATTTTTTCTTGTAGTTCTTTCACATAATAATTAATCAATTTCTTCTTTTTCCATGTATTATGCTCATCAAATATTTCATAGTCTGTTAAAGGTACTTTCTCGTTTTTTAACATAATTACATCTGCTAATGCAAAATTTGTATCTTTTGAATAAAATCTGCAAACCTTTTTGAAGCTTGGATTTGTTATTTTATCAGTATTTTCACTTATTTTGATTTTAGGAATAATTTGTCCGTCCTTTTCAAGCGCAGCTAATTTATATACTCCTCCAAAAACAGGATCACTTTTAGATGTAATTAAATTTTCTCCAACTCCAAAAGAATCTACTTTTGCTTTTTGTTCTAACAATGATGTAATTAAATATTCGTCCAATGAATTTGTAACACATATTTTGCAATCTGGATATCCAGCTTCATCTAACATTTTTCTTACTTTTTTAGAAAGGTAAGCTAAATCTCCACTATCTATTCTTACAGCTGTTGGTCTTATCCCTTGTGGTTTCAAAATTTCATCAAAAACTTTTATAGCATTTGGTACTCCACTTTCTAATACATCATAAGTATCTACTAAAAATGTACAGCCATTTGGATAAATTTCTGCATAAGCTTTAAATGCCTCGTATTCATTATCAAAACTTTGTATCCAGCTGTGAGCCATTGTCCCAGAAGCAGGAACATTAAAATTTTTAGCTGTTAATGTGCAAGATGTTCCGAACGGCTCCTCCAATAATTGCTGCTCTTGCTCCATAAATCGCTGCAGAAACTCCATGTGCTCTTCTTGCTCCAAATTCCATAACAGGAATCCCTTTAGCTGCTCTTACTATTCTTGAAGTTTTAGTTGCAATTAAACTTTGGTGATTTATTATAGTTAAAAGCATAGTTTCTAATAATTGTGCCTCGACTATTGGTGCTCTTACTGTTATAAGTGGTTCATTTGGGAATACTACTGTGCCTTCTGGAATTGCCCATAAGTCTCCTGTAAATTTGAAATTTTTTAAATAATTTAAATATTCATCAGAAAAGATTTTTTGATTTCTTAAATATTCTATATCTTCTTCATCAAATTTCATGTTTTGAATAAAATCAATTACTTGCTCTAGTCCTGAAACTATTGCATATCCTCCACCGTCCGGTACTTTTCTAAAGAATATATCAAAATATGCTATGTCATTATTGTTTTTAACAAAATAGCCATTTGACATTGTAAATTCATAAAAATCTGCTAATAATTCTAATTTTTCTTGTTTCATTTAATTTTCCCTTTCTTTTAATAAATAATTTTCCCTTTCAAAAGTATAAATAGGAACTTTTTCTCGTTTATGTTTAGATGTTTCGAATTTTTGTAAGATTTTTTTCTTTGCTTCTTCATTTGTATTACCTGTTTCTATCATTTCTTCTATTTCTGAATATTTTATCCCTAGCTTTTCTTCATCTGTTTGCCCACCTAATCCGTCATTTGGTGCTTTAGATAAAATTTTATCTGGCACTCCTAAATATTTTCCAATTTCTAAAACTTCATTTACTGTAAAATTTCCGATAGGATTAAAATCATAACTACTATCTCCCCATTTTGTAGTATATCCTACCATTGCTTCTGAAAGATTTCCGGTTCCAATTACTAAATATCCTAAAGTTTGAGCTATGCTATATAAAGTCATCATTCTTAATCTAGGTCTTATATTTATATCTGTCTCTTTTGTTATATTTTCTTTTAAATTATTATTTATATTTTCTTCTAATTCTGTTAATGTACTAGTTAAGTCTATTTTTATAAATCTAACACCAAAAGTTTCGGAAACAAATTTGGCATCATCAAAGTCAGAACTTATTGAGTTGCAAGGCATTGATACTGTGAGTACTTTTTCTTTTCCGAAGAGCTTTTGTTGCCATTGCTATAACTGTTGCAGAATCTTTACCTCCACTATTTCCAACTACAACACCTTTTGCGCCTGAATTTTCTACATATTCTTTAATCCAGCTAATTGCGTTATTAGCTTCTTTTATTAATCT
>CALXJN010000040.1 GCA_944388635.1 uncultured Clostridia bacterium | reverse complement strand
ATTCTTATTTCTAATGGTTGGACTTTTATTACAGGTATAAATGTGATGTTGTTTACGCTTTTACATTTTCCTTGCAGTACGACACTTATTACAATTTACAAGGAGACTAAGAGTTTGAAATGGACTTTTTTGGCTTTCTTGCTTCCGACTGTTTGTGGGGTTGTGATTTGTTTTATAAGCAACGGGGTTTGGAATGTAATATTTTAAAAAAATGCTTTTAAATCGCATTTCTAATTTCTACTACAAGAATATGAGATATTGAATTTTGTCGTTATCCTTACTGGGGCAGACTTATAAAATAAATTTATATGAAGTCTGCCCCATTCGCCGTCGCTTTCAGCTCCGTTGTTCGCTGTGCGGATAACTTAAAATTAAATATCTCATATTCTTTTTATTTAATTTTTGCATTTGCGATTTAAACACAATCTAAATTTGTAAAAATAAGAAAGGTTGTCAATCTAGATTAGTCTTCTTCTTGACAACCTTCATTTTTATTCAAATGCTATTTCTGTTTGATTATTAAAATTTAGTTCTTTTGTTCCTTCATATATATCGTTAATATATAACTTAATAGTTACTGTTCCTATTCCTGATATTTCTTTACTTATATTTGTTTCATCTTCAAAGCACTCTTCATTTATAATAGTATCTTTATCATCTACTACAACTTTTACTCTTACCTTTTCTGGCTTAACTTGTATTTCATCTATTGTATTAGTTACTTTATTTTCTACTTCTTCATATTCTGGCTCATACTTTCTTATCGATTTTACATTAACCCTTACTGTTGCAGCTTTTAGTTGTTGTATCTTGTTTACTGTTATTGTCATTGTTGAGCCTTTTGGGACTGTTGAACCAGCTTCTAAGCTTTGTTTTATTACTACTCCGTTGTCTTTTGTTCTGTCTTCTTCTGTAAGTGTTGCACTAACTGTGAGTCCTGCTGATTCTAGTTCTTTTTTAGCATCTTCTTCTGATTTTCCAATAACATTTGGCACTGTAGATGTTTCTATTCCTTTACTTACAGTTATTGTAACAGTAGAGCCTGCTCCTACTTCTGTTTCTGGATCTACATCTTGTGATATTACATATCCAGCTTCTACTTTATCATTAAATTCTTCATTTACAACTACTTCTAAGTCACTTTCTTCTAATTTTTTAGTTGCTTCCTCTTCTGTCATTCCTGTAACTTTAGGAACTATTGTTAGTTTTTGTCCTAAACTTACAACTAATTCTATTTTTGTATCTTCTTTTATAGTATAGTTTTCTCTATATTCTGGAGTTTGTGATATTACAAGTCCTGCATCTACTTCTACATCATATTTTTCTTCTGCAACTTCATAAGTAAGTTTGGTATCTTTTAATGCATTTTCAACTTCTTCAATCGTTTTTCCAACTAAATTTGGTATTTGTATATCCTTTGACCTTGTTAAGTTAAATCCAAGTATTGTTCCACCTAAACTTAATGCAAATAATATTAGAAGCACTATAACTATTGTAAGGTTTTTATGTTTTGTAAAAAAGTTTTCTTTCTTTTTCTTCTTTCCACTTTCTGCATCCTTTTGCTTAATCTTTTCTTCTATATTCTTTTTCTCAAGTGTTGGTATAACTTGAGTTGGGAATTCGTTTGTTGCCATTTCCGATTTCACAAAATCTCCGTCTGGATTTTTTAATGCAAGTGTTAAATCTTTTAGCATTTCTGTTGCATTTTGATATCTAAAGTTTGGATCTTTCTTCATTGCTTTTAAAACTATTTTATTTACAGCAGTAGGTATTGCTGGGTTTAGTTTTATTGGTTCTACTGGTTCTTCTTGCATATGCTTTAAAGCAACTGATACTGGTGTATCTGCATCAAATGGAACTTTACCTGTTAACATCTCGTACAAAACTACACCTAATGAATAAAGGTCTGATTTTGCATCTGTATATCCTCCTCTTGCGTGTTCTGGTGAAAAATAATGTACTGAACCAAGTGTTGTTCCAAATGCTGTTATTGTAGAATTTGAAACAGATTTTGCAATTCCAAAGTCTGTTACTTTTGCAATTCCGTCTTCTGTAATAATTATATTATGTGGCTTAATATCTCTATGAATTATATTGTTTTTATGAGCTGTCTCTAATGCTGACGCTATTTGAATTGCAACATTTACACTCCATTTCCAACTTAATGCTCCGTCAGCTACGATAATTTCTTTTAATGTTTTTCCTTGTATTAATTCCATTACGATATAATACAAGTCTCCCTCATGTCCTACATCATATACTGATACAATATTGGGATGTGTTAAACTTGCGACAGCTTGTGCTTCTGTATTAAATCTTTTTATAAATTCTTCATCTGTTGTAAATTCGTCTTTTAAAACTTTTACAGCAACATATCTATTTAATACATGGCATTTTGCCTTATACACAGTTGCCATTCCACCGATTTCCTATTTTTTCTAATATTTCATATCTATTTCCTAATAATCTTCCTTCTAAGTTCATAGTTTATACATTCCTTTCTTTAAGGATTTATTCTTTGGCTTAAATTTTAGCCTATATATTTCCTAATTTTTAATAATAACAACTGTAATATTGTCCACTCCGCCAGCATCATTTGCCATATTTACTAAAAGCTCTACACTGTTTTCAAAATTGTTTAATATAGTATCATGTATTACTTTTTCGTCAACCATATTAGTTAAACCGTCTGATGTCATAACTATTATATCATCTTTTTGAAAGTTTTTAACCATTACGTCTGGTTCAATAGTCTCTGCACACCCTAATGCTTTCATAAGCATGTTCTTTTTTGGGTGATGTTTTGCCTCTTCTTTTGTGATAGTTCCGTCCTTTACTAATGTTTCAACATAACTATGGTCTGTTGTAAGTTTTCTAAAAAATTCTCCTCGTATTCTGTATATTCTGCTGTCTCCAATATGTCCAATATATGCTCTATTATTATATATTAAACAAATCTCTAAAGTAGTACCCATACTTTTAAGTTTTTCTGATTGCATTGCTATATCAAACACTACTGTATTTGCATACTCCATTGCTTCTTTTATTACTTTCAATATTTCTTCTTTATTATCATGTTGGATTTCTTCAAAGTGTTCTTCTATATATCTTTTTGCTGCATTTATAGCAAGCCTACTCGCTATTTCTCCACCTTCATATCCGTCCCATTCCGTCAGCTAACATATATATTCCAAAATCTTTGTTTTCATCAGATACATAATAATAATCTTCATTTTGCTCCCTTATTCTTCCCTTATCTGATTTTGCTAGAACTTTCATTTTCTACCTTCCTTTTCTCTTCTTTTTCTCCTTAGTTGCCCACAGGCTGCATCTATATCTGAGCCAAGTTCTCTTCTAATTGTTGCGACTATTCCTTTACTGTTTAAATAATCTCTAAATTTGATTATATTTTCATTTGTACTCTTTGAATACTTTCCACTTTCTATTTTATTTATTGGTATTAAGTTTACATGACAAAGCATTCCTTTTAATAGTTTTACTAATTCTTTTGCATCTTGTTCATTATCATTGCTATCCTTTGCTAAGGCGTATTCAAATGAAATTCTTTTGTTTGTTTTTTGTATATAATATCTGCATGCTTCCATAAGTTCTTCTATACTATATAAATTATTTATAGGCATCATAGAACTTCTTTTTTCATTATTGGTTGCATGTAATGATATAGACAATGTACATTGCATATCTTTATCTGCAATCTCATATATTTTTGGCACTATTCCACATGTTGAAATACTAATATGTCTTGCTCCAATTCCTAAGCCTTTTGGATAATTTATTATTTCTATTGCTCTCATGACATTGTCAAAATTATCAAGTGGTTCTCCTATTCCCATAAAAACTATATTAGATATTTTAGTTTGTAAATCTTTTTCTACTGCCAAAATCTCTTCTACAATTTCTCCTGCACTTAAGTTCCTTATAAATGCAATTCCCGTTGATGCACAAAATTTGCATCCCATTTTACATCCTACTTGAGAAGATACACATATAGTTTTTCCATATTTATATTCCATAAGAACTGTTTCAATTGCATTTCCGTCTAATATGTCAAATAAATATTTAATTGTTCCGTCTTTTGAAACTTGTTTCTCTAAGATGTTATAATTGCAAATATCAAATTCTTTTTTTAGCTTTTCTCTTAAATCTAAAGAAAGGTCTGTCATTTCATCAAAACTTGTAACGTTTTCTTTATATAGCCATTTGAAAATTTGGTCTGCTCTATATGGCTTTTCTCCGAGTTTTTCTAGTTCTTCCTTTAGTTCTTTTATTGTATAGTCTTTTATATTTTTCATATTTTGTCTTTCTTAATTTATATAATCTCTAGTTACACTTATACCACAACATGGGAAATTTTGCAATATGTTTGCATGAAAAAATTTTTCTATTACAATGAAAAGAGATATTTAATTTTGCCGTTCCCCTTACTGGGCAAAACTTCTAAGCAAATTTATAAGAAGTTTTGCCCATTCGCCGTCGCTTTCAGCTCCGTTATTCGCTGCGCGGGTTCACTTAAAATTAAATATCTCTTTTCATTGTCTTAATTTATCAAAAATCGTAATTAAAAGTTTGTGTGTCTATGCTATTTTTCTTAAGTTTTTCGCATGATTTAGCGTAATTTCATTTATATCTCCACTTGCTATTCTTGCAATTTCTTTTATGATTTCTTCTTCGTTTAATTTTTTTATATTTGTTTTAGTTCTATTTTCTTTTGCTTCTTTGCTGATATAATAGTTATAGTCTCCTTTTGCTGCGATGTTTGCAAGGTGTGTTACACAAAGTACTTGGTGTTTTTTCGAAATTGCTTTTAGCTTTTCTCCTACGCTATTTGCTGCAATTCCACTTATTCCTGTGTCTATTTCATCAAATACCATAGTAGATACTTTGTCTACATCTGATAATACCTTTTTTATTGCTAGCATAATTCTTGACATTTCTCCGCCTGATGCTATTTTTAGTAAAGGCTTTTTGTCTTCTCCAATATTTGTACTAATCATAAATTCTACTTTATCTAAACCATTTATATTAAACTTTTCTTCTTTTTCTATTTGTACACTAAAATTTGCATTTTTCATTTCAAGTTCTTGTAATTCTTTATTAACTTTACATGATAAAGTTTTTGCATAGTCTTCTCTTATCTTATTCATCTCAGCTGCTATTTTTTTCATTTTATTTGACACTTCTTTTAGTTCTTCTTTTAAATGATTAACATATTCTTCAGAATTTTCTATTTTTTCTATTCTATCTTTTATCTCTTCATTATATTTTAATATTTCTTCAACGCTATTTCCATATTTTCTTTTTAAAGTACATATTAAATCTAGTCTTTCTTCTACTTTATCTCTTTCTTCTTCATCAAAATATGCATCTTCGCTATATCCTTCTATATCTCTTGAAAGTTCTTGTATATCATAGTATATACTTTTCATTGAATTTAATGAATTCTGGTACTTCTCATCAATTCCTTCTATTTTTTCCATAGCTCTAATTGCTAAACTTATTCCGTCTATTACTCCTTGATTTATCTGTGCATTTGCTTCTTGAAGATTAATCGCAATTTTCTCTGAATTCATCATTTTTGTCCTTAAATTTTCTAATTCTTCTTCCTCGTCTCTTTTTAGTTTAGCGTCTTCTATCTCATTTACTTGATACTTAAGTAAATCTAATTCTCTTTGTTTTTCTTTATCATCTCCAAAATTTTTACTTATTTCCTGTTTTAATTCATTATATTTTACATATAGTATTTGATATTCTTCTTTTAGTTCATGTATGTCTTTACTTGCCATTTCATCTATATATTTAATATGACTATTTACATCTAACAATGTTTGATTTTCATTTTGTCCATGTATATCAATTATATCTTTCATAAAATTCTTTAATTCACTAACTGAAACAAGTCTACCATTAATTTTACACGTATTTCTTCCATTTGCATATATTTCTCTTGATACAACTACATTTTGCTCTGTTTCTTCTTTCTCAGGCAAATACATAGAAACTTCTACATAAGAAAATTCTTCCCCTTTTCTTATCATTTCTTTAGAAAATCTGCCTCCTGATATAATCTGAAGAGAGTCTATTATAAGTGTTTTACCAGCCCCTGTCTCTCCTGTAAGTATATTAAGACCTTCGTTTAAATCTATTGTTATATCATCTATAATTCCAACATTTTTTATATGCAAAGTACTAATCATTTGTAAAACCTCCGTTTTTCGAATTTATGTTTGTATTTTATATCAAACTTTATTACTTGTCAAGAGGAAAATTAAATTTTTTAAATAAGAAAATTGGACGTTAGCGGAAGCAAAGCTTCCGACGTCCACATGTGCGTTTTGCTTCGCAAATACGCACAGCCCAAGGAAAATTAACCTTGTTGTATAGAAAAATCTGACGATTTTTCCTATACAATAAAAAATAAATTCTAGTTTTAGGCAAAATCTAGAATTTACTTTTTCTATTATTCAATTATTTAAATCTGCTAATATTTTATCTAATTCTCTTAAATTGCTAATTACTGCATTAGGTATTTTTCTTTCTTCTTCATTATATTTGTTTTTTCTATCTATTAATATTGAATAAATTCCAACACTTTGTGGTCCTTGTACATCTTCTAATAGAGAGTCTCCAACAAATACTACATCTTTAGCATTCAAATTTATGTCATTTAATATTTTTGTATAAAATTCTTTTTTAGGCTTATATTCTTTTAAACTTTCTGATGTATAAATTTTATCAACTTTCATATTGTTATTTTTTAAATTAACCATAAGTGGCTCCGTATCAGTTGTTGAACCTATGTATATTTTATATTTTTTACTTAAATCTTGTAACACTTCATTTGTTTCCTCAAATGCCTTTCTTGTATATAAGGAATCCAACATTATTTTTACATCTTCTTCATAATTTCCTTTTAAATTATAAAACTCATATAACATCTTTAAATCATTTTTAAATACTTCTTCTTCTGTTATAAATTCTGTCATCTCGTTCATTTGCTTTTTATGAAATTCTTTCCATTTTTTATAAAATACCTTGGCATCCATGTCTACATTTATTTTTTTTAGTATTTCTCCTGCTGCTGTTACTGAACCATTCCCAGTTGAAATTAATGTACCATATACATCAAATATAATTCCTTTTATCATCTTTCTTTTTCTCCTTTTCTTAACATTATTAATTTTTATGATATTAATATATTTTCGCAATTAAATTATACTACATGAATTTGTTTTTGACTATATCTTTATTTATGTTTGCGATTTGGGACGGTTCTGATTGGCAAGTTTTTCAAAACTTGCCAATCAGAACCGTCCCAAATCGCAAACTTGCACTATAAAATAACTTTTATTCTTCTTTAAAGCCGAAGTCCATAGGCTTCTCTTGCATTAAATATTGACATAAATGAGTTTTGGTCTATCTTGCTTGCAATCTGCCTTATCTTTGTAATTTCTCCTCTTGATGCTACACACCAAAGTATCATTTTTTCTTCATTTAAGTACATTCCTTTTGCATATATTGCTGTGCTCCCTCGTTCTAGTTCTTTGCTTATTTCTTTTGCTATTTCTTCATATTTGTCTGACACTATAAATATCATTTTTGTAAAGTTTATTCCTTCTGCAATTACTTCTATTGCTTTTCCAATTATATATATTGCAATTGCTGAATATAGTCCGATTTCAATTTGTTTTAATACAATTATATTTATTATTACAATAATTGTATCTAAAATGACAAGTAAGTTTCCTGTTTTAAATGTCGGAAATTTACTTGATATGATATTACTTAAAAGGTCTGTTCCGCCTGTTGAAGCATTGTTTTTTATAATTATTGCTGTTCCAATGCCTACAACCAGTCCACCATATATGCTTGCTAAAAGTTTGTCTTGCGTTATTACCTTTAAGTTTTCAAATATCATTTCAAATACGTCTAAAAAAACTGACAATAATATTGTTCCGAATCAATGCTTTCGCAAAAAATTTTTTTCCTAATTTTACAAAAGCTATTATAAAAATTGGTATGTTTAATAAAAGTGTTGTTGTTCCTACATTTAAGCCTGAAACATAATAAAGTACTGTTGCAATACCGCTAAATCCTCCTGATGATAATTGGTTCGGAAGTAAAAATATAACTATTCCAAGTGCCATAAATATGCACCCAAGTGCTGTTATGGCTGTTTCTTTAATAAATTTCATTAATATATTTCCCTAAAATAAAAATTCCATATATTACATATTATTTGCAATATATGGAATTTTTATTCTAGTTAGTATATACCTCTTCTACACTTATCTTTGATTTTCCTATTTTAATTTCTGGATTTCCTTCTGCTTTTATTTCTACATCATAAAATTCTTGTAATTTTTCTGCATTTTCTCGTTTGTATCCAATTATATTTGGTAGTTCTTTAGGATTTACTTCAATCTTTACTTTTCTAACTTTAACATTAAATTCTTTTATTTTTTCTACAATGCTGTCATACCAAATACTGTCTGTTACAAGTTGTCCAAATTCTTCATGATATGGACCTGCGATTATTTCCGTTTCTTTAGACTCATTTAATTCATTTTGTTTTACAATACTTATCTGTTTTATATGTTTTCTATTTAATTCGTATATTACATCTTTACATCTTTCTATTGCTTGGTTTAATGTCAAAGGTTCATAATTTCCTTCTTTAAAATCATTCTCAAGTTTTGTATTTTTTACAACGACCATTGGATAAATTCTTACCCTATGTGGTTTTAATTTTGCAAGCTCTTTTGCTGTATTTAATTCATCAATTTTTGTACTATCTGGAAGTCCTATTCCTAGTTGGAAAGATACATTAAATCTATGCCATTTTACCATTTTAGTTGCTTTTTTTATATTTGCATAATTATATGTATATCCACATTTTTTTAATATGTAATCACTTGTAGATTGTGCTTCTATTTCTATTGTCGACACATTATATTCTTTTAATATTTTGAGAAATTCTTTATCTATCAAATTAGGTGCAATTGCAACTTTTAGTCTGTTAAAACGTTTTTGTTTTATATCCTTATTTGCCTTGTCTAAAAATTCTTCATATTCGCTCTTAGGTAAAGTTGTTAGACTTCCGACAAATATCTCATTTGGTTTGTCCATATATGCCTCCCTTACTTTTATAAGTTCTCTAATGCTGATTTTGCGGCTTGCATTTCTGCATGTTTTTTGCTTTTTCCGCTTCCCTTTGCCAAAATTTTGCCATCACATAATACTTGTGCTTCAAAATATTTGTCATGGTCTGGTCCTTTTTCTAGGATTATTTCATATTCTATTTTAACATTACCATGTTCTTGTAATTTTTCTTGAAGTACTGTTTTATAGTCTTTTACTCCCACATGTTTGCTTTCTATTTCTATTGCTTCTTTTAAATTTTTTATTATAAATTTTTCTGCATTTTCTAGATTGCTATCTAAATATATTGCTGCAATTACAGCTTCTACACTATCTGCAAGTATAGCTTTATTTTTCACACCGTTTGGAGATTGTTCTCCTCTCCCTGTAATTAAAAATTCATTAAATCCTAAACGACGTGCAACTTGAAATAGACTCTCTTCACATACGACTGTTGCTCTTACTTTAGTCATTTCTCCTTCTTTTAATTTAGTGTAATTATTATATAAGTATTTACTAGTGATAAATTCTAGTATGCTGTCTCCAAGATATTCTAACTTTTCATTACTTTGTACTCCGTGTGTATTTGCATATGAAGTATGAGTTAGGGCTGTCTTTAGTAATTCTTTGTTCTTGAATGTATAATCAATATTTTTTTCTATCTCTTCATAATGCATATTACCATACTTCCCTTCTTATTTTGAATTCTATTTTATTATATAATGCTAATTATTAAAAATCAAGCTTTTAACTTACTTTCCTTCTTACATATTCATATAAGATAACTCCTGTTGCGATAGACGCATTTAAGCTTTCTGTTTTACCAAGCATTGGTATTTTAATCTTAGAATCTGAAACATCTAAAATTTCTTTTGAAACTCCTTTTGATTCGTTTCCTATTACAATTACTTTTTTATTATAGTCCATTTTATAAATGCTTTCACTTCCTGAAAGAGATGTTGCAACTACTTTGAATTTATGCTTTTTCATATTTTTAAGTGTCTCTACTAAATTCTCAGCTTCAATTATTTTCACTCTAAATATAGCCCCCATAGTTGAACGTACTACCTTTGGATTATATGCATCTACACTTGTTTTTGATAAAACTATTTGGCTTAAGCCCACACTATCTACAGTTCTAAGTATTGTTCCTAAATTTCCTGGATCTTGTATTCCGTCTAATACCACTATAACGTCTTCTGTATAATTTATTTCATCTTCGCTACTTCTTTTTTCTATTACTGCTAACATTCCTTGTGGGTTTACAACATCTGTTAATAGTCCAAATACTTTTGCGGTAACATATATGCACTCATATTTTGCAATTTTATACAACAGTTTTTGGTCTATCTCTTTTCCTTCTAAGCATTCTTCACATACAACTATTTTTTTGATTTTTACATCTTCTTCTATTGCTTCTTCTATGAGTTTTACTCCTTCTACTATATATTCGCCTGCACTGTCTCTATATTTTTTCTCTTTTAATTTCCTTATATTTTTTATTATTTCATTATCTTTACTTGTAATTACTTGCATTTTTTCCTCCCGAATTCTATTTTTCTTCTTTAGCTACTCTTTTATACATTTTGAATAAATTCTTTAATTTGTTTTACAATAGATTTCTCTGTATCGATTTTATATGTTATATATGGAAGTGCAGAAGGAGAAAATTTTATATTTGTTTTATACACTGTAAGTAATTTTGCAATTATCTTTGGATCAAATTTTGCTTCATCAAAATAAAATACGACCTGACTTCCTTTTTGCATAACTTTATTTATATTTTTCTCTTTGCACATATTTTTTATCCTTGCAACTTCAAGCAATTCCTCAACTTCTTTAGGCATTGTTCCGAATCTATCTATTATCTCATCCGTTATATCCATAATTTCTTCTTCATTTTTGCATAAAGCAATATCTTGATATATGCTAATTTTCATATCACTGCTTTCTATATAATCATCTGGAATATAGCTTGATACATTTATATCTATTTGTACATCTTCATCTTTTGGTTCTTCTACTTTTTCTCCTCTCATCTCTTTCATAACTTCATCTAAAAGCTTGCAATACATATCATAACCAACTTGTTCCATATGTCCGTGTTGTATTTCTCCAATTAAGCTTCCTGCTCCTCTTATTTCCAAGTCACGCATTGCAATTTTGAAGCCTGAACCAAATTCTGTAAAATCTTTTATAGCTTTTAAACGTTTATCTGCAACTTCTGATAAAAGTCTATCTCTTCTGTATGTTATATAAGCAAAAGCCTCTTTATCAGACCTTCCTACTCTTCCTCTTATTTGATATAGCTGTGCTAACCCTAATCTATCAGCGTTTTCTACGATTATTGTATTTGCATTTGGTATATCAATACCAGATTCTAGTATTGTTGTGCAAACTATCACATCTATTCTTTTTTCAATAAAATCAAGCATTATATTTTCAAGTTCTTGCCCTGACATTTGACCATGTGCATAAGCGATTTTTGCTTCTGGCACAAGTTTTGAGACTTGTTCTGCCTTTTTTTCTATTCCTTCTACCTTATTATATAAATAAAATACTTGCCCATTTCTTTCTAGTTCTTTTGTTATTGCTTCTTTTATAACTTCTTCATCATATTCTAGTACATAAGTTCTTACAGGTTTTCTATCTTGTGGTGGTTCGTATATTACTGACATATCTCTTACACCTACAATAGACATATGTAGAGTCCTTGGTATTGGAGTTGCTGTCATTGTAAGTACATCGATATTTGTTTTCATTTCTTTTATCTTTTCTTTATCTTTTACTCCAAATCTATGCTCTTCATCAACAATCAAAAATCCTAAATCTTTAAACACTACATCTTTGCTTAATAATCTATGTGTACCAACGATTATATCTATTTCCCCAAGTTTTAGTTTTTTGATAATATCTGTTTGTTCTTTTTTAGTTCTAAATCTATTTAAAAGTTCTACTTTAATTCCAAACTTTTCCATTCTTTCTTTAAATGTTTCATATTGTTGGTTTGCAAGTATTGTTGTTGGTACAAGATATGCAACTTGTTTACCGCTCATTACCGCTTTAAAAGCAGCTCTCATCGCAACTTCTGTTTTACCATATCCGACATCACCACATAAAAGCCTATCCATTGGTTTAGGCTTTTCCATATCCTTTTTAACTTCCTCTATACACCTTAATTGATCCTCTGTTTCTTGGTAAGGGAATGAATCTTCAAATTCTTTTTGCCATGGTGTATCCTTTTCAAACGCAAATCCTTGTACTTTTTGTCTTGTTGCGTATAGTTCAATTAAATTTCTTGCGACTTCTCTTAAATTTGATTTTACTTTATTTTTGGTATTTTCCCATTCTTTTGAACCAAGTTTATTTAGTTTTGGTGTTTTTTCTCCTCCACCTATATATTTTCTAATATTATCTAATGAATTTGTTGGAATATATAATGTATCTTCTCCTCTATATTTTATCTTTATATAGTCTTTTGTAACTCCGTCTGCTTTAATTGTATTAACACCTATATATTGACCTATTCCAACTGTTTTATGAACTACATAATCGCCTATCTTTAAATCTGTAAAAGATACTTTTTCTCCTTCTCTAAAATCTTTTGATAGTCTTTTTCTTGGAACATATACCTTTTTCTCTTGTTTTGTATTTTCTAGAAATTTTTCTTCTATTTTTTTAATATTATCATGTTCTAGTATAATTACATTTTCTTTGTTAGAAGTAATATCTTGTGTTTCTAATTCTAAAATTTCTCTTGCTTCAATCTCATTAAAGATATGATTTATATCATACATATTTTGTAAAATGTATGGTACTTGTTTATTCCTTTCTAATAAATCTTTTATTGCAAGTTTATTATCATTTAGAATATTGTTTGCTCTGAGCTCAATTTTATTTTTTTCATCTAAAATAACTAATGTATTTTCTGATATATATTCAAGCAACTCTCCTTTTGGTTCTTTGTCAATTTCTTCTGATAATGGATATATTTTAATCTGGTTTATATTTTCTGTTGACCTTTGACTTGCTATATCAAAATATCTAATTTGGTCTACTTCATCTCCAAAGAATTCGATTCTTATTCCTTGCTTATTGTTTACTGCAATATCTAGTATATCTCCTCTTATGCTAAAAGTTCCTTTGCCTTCTACTAAATCACATCTTTCATATCCTAAATCTACAAGTTTTTGCTTTATTTCTTCAATGTCATATTCATTTGCAACCATTATTTTTAAAATGCTACTTGCAAATTTCTTTTTAGAAAGTACGGCTTGCATTAAAGTTTCTATACTTGCAATTACAAACTCGGCTTCTTCACAATATAATTTTTTAATTGCATCTATTCTTGAATAAAGAATATCCATGTTTTGTGCATCATATTCATAAGTTACTATATCTTTTTTTGGAATATATATAACGTCTTGATACATACTTTTTATATTTTTATATAATTTTTGTGCTTGAAGTTCATTATATGTAATTAAAAATAACTTTCTTTTTGTTTCTTCATATATTCCTTCTGCTAAACATGCTTTAGACACGTCAGTTAACCCCAATATAGTTATTGGAGTTTTTTTCATTTCTAAATATTTCTTGATTTCTTCTATATTTAGAAGTTTTTTAATATTCTCTTCCACTTTTATACCTCTATCTATTTTAATATTATATAATATTTTCTAAGTTTTTTAAATATGTTTTATATATTATTTTAAATACGCTTAGCCGCCCTCCCCAAAACTTAGGGTGGGCGGCTATCGGAGCATATTATACGTAGCCATAATGGCAGGCCACGCCGTCACTTTTCGTGGCATCAGCACAATAAACTCTGTGCTTTATGACGTCCAACATGACAGACTTGCCCAGCAATTCTTGCGCACATTTTACTCCGAACTCCTTCTTCACGTCCTCCGTTTCGTTTGCGGGGATGCAAATCAGTCGAAAAAAGTTGTCCTCTCCTTTTACCGTAAAACGGTTCAAGGAGTGTGCGAGAACTACAGTATTCCGCATACTTGTCTCCTTTCTTCAAAGGTGTGTCTTTCGAGAATATTTATTATATCATATTTATGTAAATTATGCAATAGCTTATGTAAGGTTAAACCGGAGAATCTACCAATTTTGTTAAAGCATGAAAAAGAGCTAAAATGGAATGATTTCTCCATTTTAGCTCCCTTTATGTATATTTTATGATAATTCTTTTCTATTATTTTGTATAGTTTTAAGTGTATCTTCTAAAACACTTTCAATTTTTCCAAGCAATGCATCTGCATGTTCTTTTGTTCCGTTTGAGATTTCTCTTGCCATTTCGTTTGCTGTTTCTATTATTTCTGCTTTTTGTTCATAAGCTTTTCTTGTTATTTCATGCTCATCTATCATTGCTATTATTCTATTTTCAGCTTCTTTTACTATATCATCAGCTTCTTTTTGTGCCTCAATTAATATTCTTGTTCTTTCTTCTTTTACCCATTTGGCTTGTTTCAATTCTTCTGGAAGTTTTATTCTTATCTCTTTTATTATATCTAAGATTTCTTCCTTGTCAACAACACCTTTACTTGTAAAAGGTATATGTTTGCTATTTTCTATTATTTCTTCTAAAGTTTCTAGTAATGTAAATATCTCCATATATAATTTCATTCCTTCCATAAGAATACAAGGGTTACTCTTCCATATTTTTTTATTTTTTTGATATCTGCATATTTTTGAAGTTCCTCTAAATATTCTTCTTCTTTTCTATCTGTTTCAAAAATTATTAATCCTTCATTTGAAAGCATTTCATTTTCTATTATTATTTTAGTTGCATCTATTCCAAAATCTGTTTTATATGGTGCATCTAAAAAAATTATATCAAATTTTTCGTTTTTTAGCATTTCTAAGCATTTTTTATAATCATTATTAATTATTTTAAGTTTATCTTCAAAATGAGTTTTTTTTGCATTTTGTTTTATAATCTCTATTGCTTTTCTTGAGTTATCACAGCTTATGGCACTTTTAGCTCCCCTGCTTAAACTCTCTAATGCTAATGCACCTGAACCTGAAAAAAGATCTAATACATTTGCTTCGTAAATTTCATTTTGAATTATACTAAATAATGCTTCTTTTACTCTGTCTAAAGTTGGTCTTGTGTCTAGTCCTTCTAATGTTTCTAACTTAGTTCCTCTTGCTATTCCACTAATTATTCTCAAAACTCCCCGCCTCTTTATTACACTTTATATTTTATTAGATTTATTTAATAAGTCAATAGTATTTACAGAATTGTAATAGAAATTTAATAGTTCTGTAATATTATGTATATTGGCTTTTTATTATACACTATATTTTTCTATTTGGCAATAGTTTGTTAAAAATCCTCTAGTTCTTTAGCCTAGAGGATTTTTAGTTATATACAAAATCTATGTCTTCCAATTGTGAGAGTTACTTTTCTTGACCATATCCATGAGCTTGTTGCTGTTGCTGGATTATAATAATATAAAGCCCCATTCGATGGATCCCAACCATTTAAGGCATCTTGAGCCGCACTTATTGCTGTTTTATTTGGAGACAAATTTATCTGACCATCACTTACTACATCAAATGCACCTTTTTGATATATTACTCCTGCAACAGTATTTGGAAAATTAGGGCTATCAACTCTATTTAGTACAACCGCTGCAACTGCAACTTGTCCTATATATTCTTCTCCTCTTGCTTCTCCATAAACAAGACGGCTTAATAAATTCAAGTCTGACGTGCTACTTGAAGATTGCCCAGAACTTGAATTCCCACTTGAAGAAATTCCAATTGCCGCAAGTGTCTTTTCTCCTGCAATTCCGTCGACAGAAAGTCCATTAGCCCTTTGGAAATCTCTTACAGCTTGCTGAGTTCTACTGCCATATATTCCGTCCACATCTCCTTTATAATATCCCCACTCTTTAAGTCTTGTTTGTATCTGTCTTACCTCTTCACCAGATGAACCATATCTCGATAAAGTTTCCATTGTCTGTGTTTGAACAGCCTTCAAATACATAGCACATCCAATTGCCAATAAAATTATGGAAATAACGCATATAATAACCTTTTTCATTTTTAACCAATCCTTTCCTTTGTTAAAAATTAGTCATTTATATACATTATTTCCAAATTTTTATTTATTATTCAAAAATAATCATTTCATTAAATTCAATAGAATTAGTATAGTGCTATGCTAAAATAACAACGCAATATGTTGATGATACTGAATTTAAAATATGCCAACTATATTTCCATTCTCGTCTATATCAATTGCCTCTGCGGCTGGAACTTTTGGAAGTCCTGGCATTGTCATTATCTTTCCTGTAATTGCAACAACAAATCCTGCTCCTGCTTTTAAATTTATTTCTTGTACATGAATGTTAAATGGTTCAGTACATTCAAGATTTTTTGCATCATCAGAAAATGAATATTGTGTTTTTGCAATACATACTGGTAAATTTCCATATCCTAATTTTTCAATTTGCTTTATACTTTCGATAGCTTCTTCTGAAAATTCTACATCTTCAGCTCCATATATATTTTTTGCAACTTTTTTAATTTTTTCTTCAATGCTTTCATCTAGTTCATAAGTATATTTAAAATCTTCTGGTTTTTCGCAAAGTTCTACTACTTTTTCTGCTAAATCTTTTGCTCCTTCTCCACCTTTTGCCCATGCCTCAACTAGACTCATATTTATTCCATGCTCTTTTAATTTATTTTGCAAAAATTCTATTTCTTTTTCTGTATCTGTTACGAATTTATTTATTGCAACTATTACATTTAAACCAAATTTGTTTTTAATATTGTCAATGTGTCTTAAAAGATTATGCATTCCTTTTTCTAGTGCTTCTAAATTCTCATTATTTACTTCTTCCTTTGAAGCTCCACCATGATATTTTAATGCACGAAGAGTTGCAACACAAACTACTGCATCTGGTCTTAAATTTGTCAACCTACATTTTATGTCTAGAAACTTTTCTGCTCCTAAATCTGCACCAAATCCTGCTTCTGTTATGCAATATTCTCCAAGTTTTAAGCCTAGTTTTGTTGCTCTTATACTATTACATCCATGCGCTATGTTTGCAAATGGTCCGCCATGTACTAGAGCTGGTGTATTTTCTAATGTTTGCACTAAGTTTGGATTTATTGCATCTTTTAGAAGTACTGTCAAACTTCCTTCTGCTTTTAAATCTTTAGCTGTTATTGGCTTTCCTTCTTCATTATATCCGACAATTATTCTACTAATTCTTTCTTTTAAATCTTTTATGTCTTTTGATAAACAAAGTATTGCCATTATCTCTGATGCAACCGTTATATCAAATCCGTCTTCTCTTTCTACCATGCCCTTTTCATGAGATAATCCACATACTATTTTTCTTAATTGTCTATCATTTAAATCAACACATCTTTTCCATGTGACTTTTTTAAATTTTAACTCGTTTCCAAAGAATATGTGGTTGTCAATCATTGCTGCAAGTAAGTTATTTGCAGATGTTATTGCATGTATATCTCCTGTAAAATGTAAATTTATGTCTTCCATTGGTGCTATTTGCACATATCCTCCGCCTGTTGCTCCACCTTTTATACCAAATACTGGTCCAAGTGATGGTTCTCTAAGTGCAAGTATTGATTTTTTTCCGATTTTTCTTAAACCATCTGCTAAACCTATTGACATTGTTGTTTTTCCTTCTCCAAGTGGTGTTGGGTTTATTGCTGTAACTAAGACTAATTTTCCGTTTTTCTTATCTTGATTTTTCTTAAATGCCTCTTCTGTTATTTTTGCTTTGTATTTTCCGTAAGTTTCAATTTCCTCTTCACTTAAGTCTAATCCTTTTGCTACATCTCTTATGTCTTTTAATTTTGCATTTCTTGCAATTTCAATATCACCCATAAATACCTCCATTTTAGCCATATTTTATAAATAAAAAAAGACAATTCTAATAAATTAAAGAATTGCCCAGGCGGTCGGCTATATTAAAGTAAATTGCACTCATGTTAATTCATGTATCCGCCAGCAATTTACTTTTTATGTTTATATTTTATCATATTTTTTAATTTATTGTCAAGCAATTATTCCAACAAGTATTCCAATTAATGCTCCGACAAGCACTTGGACTGGTGTATGTCCTAGTACTTCTACAAGTTTTTCTTGAACTTGTGGTATTGAAAGCCCTGGTGTGGCTATTATTTTATTCAATAATGCCGCTTGTTTTCCTGCTGCTCTTCTTATCCCTGCTGCATCATACATTACAACACATGCAAATATTAATGATAATGCAAATATTGATGATGAAAAGCTATATTCTTTTCCTATCATGACAGCAAGGCACATTACAACTGCGGAGTGTGAGCTAGGCATTCCTCCTGCTCCTAAAATTCTCTTAAAATTAAATTTTTTGGTTTCTACTAAATCCCATATCACTTTAAATAATTGAATGAAAAACCATACTAAAAATGGTGTATAGATATATTTATTTGTTACAATTTGTAATAGTTCATTCATTTTTGTATTACATTCCCTTCTAAAATTACATCTAATTATCTATTTTATTCTTCTTGTTCAAATTCTTCTTCAATAATTCCTTCTTCGCCAGTTAATATTATGTTAATTTTCTTTTCTACCTCATTTAACATTTTATTACATTCTTTAGATAATTTCATTCCTTCTTCGAATTTAGCAACACTTTCTTCAAGTCCTAATTCTCCTTTTTCTAATTCTTTTGCAATGTCTTCTAATTTTTTTATTGCATCCTCAAATTTTAAGTTTTCCATTTTTATAAATTTTCCCTTTCTTTTTAACCTATATTATATTTGCCTTCTTTTCTCCATCCAAAAGTCTAACACTAACTATATTGCCTGTCTTTAATTCTTTTACACTCTTTACTGCTTTTCCATTCATTGTAACTATACTATAACCTCTTGCAAGAGTTTTTAGTGGACTTAGTGCATCTAATTTTGTAATTGC
This sequence comes from uncultured Clostridia bacterium, assembly GCA_944388635.1. GTDB lineage: Bacteria > Bacillota > Clostridia > TANB77 > CAG-508 > JAAWPK01. Next base: position 4,119 of record CALXJN010000040.1, on the reverse strand, counting down.
ATTTGTAAAATCTTTTTTCGCAAGCATTGATTTTTTATTTATATTGTCTGCTATGCTTTTTACAAGTCTATCAAGCATTATATATCTATCATTAAGCATTTGCGTAGGATCTTTATATACCGCACTTTGCATGCATTTTTCATATCTTAATCTTATAAGTTCTGCTTTCTTTTTTAATGCTAGCCTATATCTGCTTTGATAGTTTCTAATCATTTCTTCTACTTTGCTTATTTCGGGTACAGCAAGTTCTGCTGCTGCAGATGGCGTTGGAGCTCTTAAATCCGCTACGAAATCTGCTATTGTAAAATCAGTCTCATGCCCTACTGCTGAAATAACAGGGATTTCAGAATCGTAAATTGCTCTTGCAACGACTTCTTCATTAAAAGGCCAAAGGTCTTCCAATGAGCCTCCTCCTCTTGCGACAATTAGAACATCTGCAAGATTTTTTTCATTCATCAGTTTTATTGCTTTTGCAATTTTTTCTCCCGCTCCTTCTCCTTGTACTGGAACAGGCAATAATCTTATGTATACATTTGGATTTCTTCTTGTGCTTACATTTATTATATCTCTTATTACTGCACCTGTTTTTGATGTAAGTACTCCTATTCTTCTTGGCATGAATGGTATTTTCTTTTTATGTTTTTGATCAAATAATCCTTCTTTTTCTAATTTTTCCTTTAGTTGATTGTACGCTGTATACAAGTCTCCTATTCCGTCTTCCTTCATCGCTTTACAATATATTTGATATACGCCATCTCTTTCAAAAACAGATACTGTACCAAATACAATTACTTTCATTCCATCTTTTGGTATAAATTTAAGTCTTGCTGCATAAGTTTTAAACATTATACATTTTATTAAAGAATTTTCATCCTTTAATGTAAAATACATATGTCCTGTATAGTGATTTTTAAAATTTGATATTTCACCTTTTATATAAACATTTTGCAAAAATTCATCTTCTGCAACTCTATCTTTTATGTATTTATTTAACTCTGTGACTGTTATTGGAGTAATTTCCATATACGCCTCCGATTACTCATCTAGTTTTTCTTCTTTAACTACACTTGCTAAAATTCCATTTATAAAGAAACCTGCTTGTTCATCTGAATATTTTTTTGCAAGTTCTATTACTTCATTTATTGCAACTTTATATGGTAAATTATTATATTTCATCTCATATATGGCAATTTTTAATAAACTTATATTTATTTTAGAAATCCTATCAATTGTCCAGTTTTCTTTCAAATGCCTTTCTATTAATTTTGTTATATCTTCTTCATTCTTAGAAACACCAAAAAGAATATCTTTAAGATATTCTTTTACTTCTTCATCTTCGATTTCGTTAGTTTCAAAAAACATTTCTAGGCTATCTTGTCCGACTTCTTTTTGGATTTCTTTTTCATATATAAGTTTAAATGCTAGTTCTCTTGATTTTGTTCTATTCATATAACTTGTCCTTTACACTATAATCTATTTATAAGGTCTAATAATTTTTGTTTTACCTCATATTTGTTCTGTTGCACATAATTTCCTAAAAATACACCTAATGCAAGTACAATTATTCCAAGCATAAGTTTTAAAAGTCCTGTGCAAAGTACTATTATTGCAATTATTCCGCCAATTATTGCTCCTCTATATTCATATATAAAGCTTTTTAAATCTTTCATAAATAACTTCCTTTAACCTTCTTTATTTTCTTCGGGTGTTGTAATATTTTTTATCTTGATGTCTATTGCTTTAATGTCAAGGTCTGTTACCTTTTTTACAACTTCTTTTATTCTTGTTTGTAAATTGATAGAGAGTTCATTTATTACAGTATTTGGTAAAACCATTAGTGTAACAAATACTTTTAGTGTATTTTGGCTGTCTACTATAACTTTTGTTGTAACACTTTGTGTGTTTTCAAACCCTTTTGCAACACTATTTACTAGATTCTCTATTGTTTCTTTTGATATTAATAATTTTCCTGATTCGTTTTCTAATAATATTCCTTCGCCATTTAATCCATTACCTGATTTTGATGTGCTTCCGAAGAAAATTGCTTTTACTGCAAGTAATATACATATAACAGATATAGCTATTGTAATATTAGTTGCTGTTGCATTTGCAATCACTTGTGCATATAATGTTGAAATTGTTGTATAGCTAACTATTCCAAATACTAATAAAAGCATTACTATTGAAATTATTAATATTATTATTGAAAACAAGATTAATATCATTTTATCCAATATTTTCATAATTTAAACCATTTCCTTCTCTATTTTTATTAATCTTCTTTATTTTCTAATTCAGCTGGTGTTCTAACTCCTTGTACATGTACATTTACTGCAATTACATCTAACCCTGTCATTTCTTTTACTGCTTTTTTTACTTTATTTTGTATTTCAAATGCAACATCAGGAATTCTTGTTCCGTATTCTACTATGATATTTACATCGATTTTTGTATCTTTTTCTCCAACTTCTACTTTAATACCTTTTGATAATTTCTTTTTGCCACTTAGTACTTCTGAAATTCCTCCTGCAAATCCTCCTGCTGTATCAACAACTCCTTTTACTTCAGAAACTGCAACTCCTGCAATTACTGAAACAACTTCCTCTGATATTACTACGCTACTATCTGATGTAACATTAATTTCTTCTAAATTTTGATTTTCTTCATTTTCCATATTTATCACTTTCCTTTCAAAAAATATATATATAGTATATCAATTCTTACGAATTTTTACAACTGTTTTTTAACACTTTTATACAAAATTTACAGTATTTTCATATATACTCTTTCAAGCTCATTTAATATATTTCCAAGAATTTCAAATTTATCAAAATCCTTTTCAAATTCTTTTTTCAGTGATGTTGCTATATTTTTAATTTCTCCGTAAAATTCTTCTTGATTTATATTTAACCCTATTCCAATTATAATCTGATTAACTTTATCTTTTAACACTAATGCCTCTGTAAGTATTCCTCCAAGTTTTTTAGAATTTAATATTATATCATTCGGATATTTTATATTTAAGTCATATCCATATTTTTGTTTTATTACATCTACAATAGCTTTTGCAAGTAAAATAGTTAATTTTTCTATTTTGCTTACATTACATTCTGGTTTTAATAAAATCGAAAATGTTAGGTTTTTATCTTTTTCTGTATGCCATATTCTGCCATTAGTTCCGATTCCTGCTGTTTGATTTTTTGCAACAACTACCAATCCGTCAGGCGAATTTGCCGCTATATCTTTCACATACATTTGTGTTGAATCAACTTCTTCTAGTATTATTAAATTTTTTCCAATGATTTTGGTATTTAAATTTTTTAATATATTCTCCATGAATCTTTCCTCTATTGCTTTATATTAACATAAAACTTCTCTTTGGTCAATGGGATTGATGTAATATTTCGTCTGTTCAAAATCTACCAATTTTGTAAAAAGCATGAAAAAAAGGTAGGCTCATACCTACCTTAAAAACAGTTCTAAAACATAGCCATTTTCAACAAACATTACTTACAACTATATCTATCTATTTTTACTTTATAGCATACTCGCTAAAGGACAACGGTTTGTTTCTACATTATTCTTACATAACCATTAGTTAATGTAACCTAAGTCTGTAGAAGCTACAAGAGGGCGCACCGCATAGCTAGCGTTGTTATTGTTGTTGTTCGAGTTATACAACCAGTTGGCGTCCACATTACCGCCACTCACATTGAACATGTTGAAATTCGCATTGTTACTGTTTAAGTTAACGCAGCGCAAAGCGAGCTCTATACAACCATGCCCTAAATTATTTTTATCACATTTTGTGTGTTTTAGCAAGATAAAATTAGTAATTTGATTGCGATTTTAGCTGAGTCCCAACCTGAAAATTACTTTTTATTTTCTTTTACTAGTTTTTTAAAAATGTTTCCTCTTTCTTGGAAGTTTTTGAAAAAGCCATAACTTGCTGCAGCAGGTGAAAGAAGGCAAATCATATTCTTTTTTGTTATTTTTTTTGCAATTTGTACCGCTTCCTCCATATTTTTTACTTCATACACATTTTTCCCTTTTACATTTTTTCCTATATAATATCCTGTTTCTGGCATACAAATTAGATTTTCTATTTTACTATTATTT
>CALXJN010000039.1 GCA_944388635.1 uncultured Clostridia bacterium | reverse complement strand
CGTGGAGATGTCCATATATACATTTTTTTACATTATATTTTTGCATTATTTTTATGAATTCAGATTTTTCTAAGAGATTTTTATTTGTTGGTGGGTAATGCATACAAACTATTATGTTCTTATCTTCTCCATACTTTTTAATTCCGTCAGTTATTGATAATTCTAATCTTAAAAGTTCTCTATTTAAAATTTTTTTAGCTTCTTCTTCGTTTGAATTTAAAACCCAGCCTCTTGTTCCTACAATTATGTTTTCCTCAAATTCATAAGAATTATTATATAAAAAGGAAATATCTTTAAAATCATTTTTCTCCAAGTACTCATTAAGCTTTTTTAAGCTATTCCACCAATAGTCATGATTTCCTTTAAGCATTATTTTTTTACCTGATAAACTATTTAAGTATTCAAAATCTTTATAAGTTTCTTCTAAATCAATAGCCCATGAAAAATCTCCTGGAAGTAAAACTAAGTCTTTATTTGTTACTTTTTTTATCCAGTCATCTTTGATTTTTTGCTCATGATTTCTCCAATTATCTCCAAATATATCCATTGGTTTTGGAGATGAAAAGGATAAATGTAAATCAGCTATTGCATAAATTGACATAAAGTTTTATCCTCCTATCTTTAAATTTGGAATGGCATTTAATGTTAAATCTGAAATATCTCCATTTAAGTATCTATAATATCCAGCGCAAGCTATCATTGCTGCATTATCTGTGCATAATTTTAAATCTGGGAAATATACCTTTATACTTAGCTCTTTTTCAAGTTCTAAAAATTTTTTTCTTATATATGAATTGGCAGAAACTCCACCGTGCAAGAGCTACTTTCTTTAAACCTGTTTCTGCTAATGCTTTTTTTGTATTTTGTATAAGCATATCTGTTACTGTATGTTCAAAACTTGCACACAAATCTTCTTTTTTTATGTCTTTTTTATTGTGGTTTATATTTAATACTGCTGTTTTTATACCACTAAAGCTAAAGTCAAGTCCTTCCATGTGAGTTTCAGGAAGTTCAATATTTGGTATTCCCATTTTTGCTAAAGCATCAACTTTTGGTCCTCCCGGATAAGGTAAGTTCATTACTCTTGCAACCTTATCAAAAGCTTCTCCTATTGCATCATCTTTGGTTCTACCAAGTATTTTAAATTTTGTATAATCTTCGATTTTAACTAAGTGTGTATGTCCTCCTGAAATTATTAAACATAAAAATTCAGGCTCCAATTCTTTAAAGGTTATATAATTTGCTGCAATATGCCCCTCTATATGATTTACTCCAACTAATGGTTTGTTTAGTGCATAGCTTAAAGCTTTAGCATAACTTGTTCCAACAAGCAAAGCTCCAACTAGCCCCGGTCCGTAAGTTGGGCAAATCACATCTATATCGTCGAATGTAACATTTGCTTTTTCTAATGCTTCTTTTACTACAAGAGAAATCATCTCAATGTGCTTTCTTGATGCAATTTCTGGAACTACTCCACCAAACTTTTCATGAATAGGAATTTGTGTGTTTATGACATTAGAAAGAACCTCTCGCCCATTTTTTACAACTGAGGCAGAGGTCTCATCACAACTTGTTTCAATTCCCAAAGTTATAATGTCTTTCATTCTGTGTTCCTTTCTGTATCTATAAATTTAACTTTAAAAATAATTGTGCTTTTGGCTAGGTCAATGAATACAGTTTGCAAAGCAAACTGCATACTGAGGCTGTAACATGCATAGCTTTAACAGCCTCAGCAAAAAGCGCAATTATTTTTATAGTCCGAATATGGCCATTGCAATATGAATCAATCCACTATACAAGAAGTTAAGTACAGGAGAAATTACATAACCTGCAAGTCCTGTTATCCAAAGTACTAAAAATATTATATAAAATATTTGCTCATGCTCATAAATCCATTGTTTTCCGTTATATGATAAGAAATTCACAAGTATTTTTGAGCCATCTAATGGTGGAAGCGGAATCAAATTAAATATTCCAAGTCCTAGATTTACAATTATTGCATATTGTACAGCAGCTGTTATAAAATAGCCTACTTCTGTTAGTACAAAACTATTTGCAAATTTAAAAATTGCACAATATATAAGTGAAAATAGAATTGCAAGGATAAAGTTCATTATTGGACCTGCTGCTGCAACTATTGCTTCTCCTGCTGTTTGCGAATATTTTCTATTAAAATTTCTTGGGTTTATTTGTACTGGTTTTCCCCAACCAAAACCCGCAAATAGAAGAAGTGCAAAACCTATTGGATCTATATGTGTCAATGGGTTTAGGTTAAGTCTTCCTTGCATTCCTGGTGTATCATCTCCGAGTTTCGTTGCTGCGAAAGCATGTGCAAATTCATGGAAAGTTATTGCAATTAGTACTCCTGGAAGTGTTAGTAATAGAGCTATCCATTCTAATTGTGTCATGCTCATTAGGCTCATTAAAACTAAAACTATTAATAACAAATATATAAATCTTTTGTCTGCATAAAACATGGGCATTCTCCTTAATTTAATGGTTTCATGACTGGGAATAATATTACGTCTCTTATAGATGCTGAATCTGTAAGAAGCATTATAAGTCTATCTAGTCCTATTCCCATTCCTCCTGTTGGTGGCATTCCTATTTCTAGTGCATTTACGAAATCTTCGTCCATTCCACCTGCTTCTTCATCACCTTTTTCTCTAGCTTCCACTTGTTTTACAAATCTTTGATATTGATCTATTGGATCATTTAATTCTGAATATGCATTTCCATATTCTCTGCCACCTATAAATAATTCAAATCTTTCAACAAGTCTTGAGTCATCTTTCTTTCTCTTTGTAAGTGGAGATACTTCTACTGGATAATCTATTATAAATGTTGGACTAATCAATGTTTCTTCTACAAAAGTTTCAAAGAATTCATTTATAATATGTCCTCTAGTATTTTTGATTTCTTCATATTCAACACCTTTTTCTTTTGCAATTTTTTGTGCCTCTTCATCAGTATTTATTGTGTTGAAATCAACTCCAGTAACTTCTTTTATTGCATCTATCATTGTTATTCTTTTCCAAGTTGGTGTTAGGTCTATTTCTTGACCTTGATAAGTAATTTTTGTTGTTCCTAATACATTCTTTGCAACAGTTGAAATTAAATTTTCTGCTGTATTCATCATATCATTATAGTCTTGATATGCTGCATAAAATTCCATTGCTGTAAATTCTGGGTTATGTTTTATGTCCATTCCCTCGTTTCTAAAGTTTTTACCTATTTCAAATACTTTATCAAAACCACCTACAATTAATCTTTTTAAGTTTAACTCTGGTGCAATTCTTAAATACATTTGTAAATCTAATGTATTATGATGTGTGATAAATGGTCTAGCTGCATCTCCTGTTGCGACAGTTGTAAGTGTTGGTGTTTCTACTTCCATATATCCTTGTTCTGTCATAAAATTTCTAATTTCTTTTAATATTTTGCTTCTTAATATAAATGTTTCTTTTACTTCTGGATTCATTATTAAATCAACATATCTTTGACGGTATCTTAAATCCATATCTTTTAAACCATGGAATTTTTCTGGAAGTGGTCTTAGAGATTTTGAAAGTAAGACAATCTCTTTTGCATGTACAGATATTTCTTCTGTTCTTGTTTTAAATACAAAACCTGTAATTCCAATTATATCTCCAATATCATATGTTTTAAAAGCTTTATAGCTTTCCTCTCCTAAATCATTTATACTAACATAGCTTTGGATTTTTTCATTGCAATCTTGTATTGTACAAAATGATGCTTCTCCCATTATTCTTTTAGCTATAATTCTTCCAGCAACAGAGACATCTTTTTGTTCAAACTTTTCATAATTTGCTTTTATTTCTCCTGCTGTATTTGTTCTATTATATTTTGTTATTTCATAAGGATTTTTTCCTTCATTTGAAAGTTCTTCTAATTTTTCTTTTCTAATTTGTATAAGATGATTTTCATCTTGTTCTATTTCGTTATTTTGATTTTCGTTCATAAAATTTTGCATTCCTTTCGCTTCATTTTAAATATTTATTATTATATATCAATTTTGATTAAAAAGCAAGGAAAAGGTTTGAAAATAAAACTTTCAAACCTTTTAAAATATATTTTTTAATGATAATTTATATTTATCTTTTATATGCTCTATTATAAAGTTACAACTTTCTAATGATTCAAGTGCCATATTATATTCCTTTGTCCCTATATCTGTATTTACTTCTACCATATATAATTCTACTTTTTCTAATTCGTCGTGTTCAATATAAACACTTAATTTACTCTTATTTTTGTCCCATTCATCCATTACCTTTTCAATATTTTCTTTCATTTTTTCTTCATCTTCTTGGTATATTGCTTCTCGAACTTCACTCAAATTACTTATGATATTATCCATAATATTATTTGTATACCTTGCTGTAAAGGCATCAAGCCAAATAACTATTATAATAACAAGTATACATATGATAATTTGTTTACTCATCATTTTCTCCTAATTTAAATATCTATTTTTCAAATTTAGCTTTCTTTTGGCAAAAGATTTGTCCTTTTCCGTCAAATGTAACAACTAATGCTTGCTTTGGATTTATACCAAATTTTGCGACTTCACTTTTTAACCATTTTTCATCTTTACCAATTGCTTTTAAATTTTGTTCCATGATAGCTCCATCAATTACTAAATCGTAAGATATGCCCTCATACTCTGGTTCTATATTAAAATCCTCTGGTATTGCATTTCTTTTATTAGGTTTTGGAATAACACTTAAACTTCCACTAGTTTCTAAAATAGCATATTCTACATCTCCGAGCGAATTTATGTTATCTCCTCTTAATCTTTCCTCTAATTCATTTATTGTAAATCTTTCCTTTTTTAATGCCTTTTCATTAATTTTTCCTCTATAAATAAGTATTGTTGGCCTTCCACAAATAATTTCTCGTGCATGTATGCTTTTCATATTAATTGCAGATATTAATAGGTGCATGACTAAAAGTCCTAAAATTGGCACTATCCCATTTTGAATTGGTATTCCGTACTTCTGTCATAGGCACTGATGCTAAATCTGCTATCATAATTGCAATAACTAATTCAAATGGCTGGAGTTGTCCTATTTCTCTTTTCCCCATGAGTCTCATTACAACTAAAATAATTATATAAAGCACAATTGACCTTATAAAAGTTACAAGCATTTTTCTCACCTTTTAATTTTTTAAATATTACTTATTTTTTACATTTTGATTTAAAATTATTCCATTTTGAATAAAAATATTTTTTTAGTTCATAATATATTCGAAAGATTTTTCTTTCTTATCTATTTTAGGGAGGACAAAAAAATGGAGAATAATCAAACAAGTTCAAGAAGTAATACTGGAAGTACAGCTTTGCAAATTATCGGTAGACTTGTTGTAGCTGCAATAGTTCTTGGCGTAACAGCATTTTTTACACCCGGATTTTCTATAAATAATATTTGGTCCTTAGGTTTAGCCGCTATAGTTTTAACTGTAATGGACTATTTAATAATAAAGTTTACTGGATTACATGCAAGTCCTTTTGGTAAAGGTTTTGTTGGGTTTGTATTAGCTGTTATTACTCTATATGTGACACAATACTTTGTTGCTGGATATTCAATATCTTGGATGGCAGCAATAATTGGTGCTCTTATATACGGAGTAATTGATTACTTTATACCTGGCGAACAAGAAATGTAGCATAAAAAGATAAAAAAGTAAAATAAAATTTTGCTTTTTTATCTTTTTTTCAGTTTTGTATTGCATTTACTTCGATTTTATGGTATTATATTATGCGATATAGTTTAGAAATTAAAGATCGGAGGTGCAACATAGGTTATGCCAAATATTAAATCAGCAATTAAGAGAACAAAAATAATCGAAAAAAAGACAATGGAAAACAATATGATTAAATCTAGCTACAAAACAGCTGTTAAAAAATTTGAAAATGCAATAGAAGCTGGAGATGTTGCTTCTGCTGAAACTCTATTTGTAGAAGCTACTAAAAAAATAGACCAAGCTTGTAGCAAAGGTGTTATTGTAAAAAATACTGCTGCTAGAAAAAAATCTAACTTAGCAAAAAAACTTAACGCTGCAAAAGCTTAATTTATATTATATATGTATACATGCATGTATCCGAGGAAAAATCCTCGGTTTTTTTATTGTAATTAGCATAGTGTCCGGTCGTTTGGGACAGTCGTCATTCTAGAAGAGTCCCAAACTGCAAACTTCTCCCAAACGACCGAAATTTAAACTTTAGAAAGAAGTATACAAAAAGGGTAGGCAGCAGCCTACCCTAAAGTACATCCATTTTCATTAAGTATTACTTGTAGTTGCATTTTATCTTGAAAAGTTCTTTGCTTCTTTATATTCATATACGGTTTTTCCAAATAAATTCTCATTAAGTTTCTTTTGAAGTTCTACTATTATTATAGGAGAAATTGAGACTCCTGCAACATACAACCATTGTGTATAAGTTAATGGAACTAAATCAAACACATTTGCAAGTAATGGTACAAAAACAATTCCAATTTGCATTATAAGTCCTATAATAAATGCTCCAACTAAATATTTATTATGGAATAGCCCTACTTTAAATATGGACTCTTCACTCCTTATATTAAAGCTATGTATCATTTCTATCATTCCAAGTGAAATAAATGCCATAGTTCTTGCCACATCTAATCCATAAAGTTTATTACCTAAACTGAATATAAATAAAGTTAAAACACCTATCATTGTTCCTTCAACAATAATCTTTCCCCACAAACCGTCTGAGAATATTCCTTTTTTGGCATCTTTTGGTTTTCTATTCATTATATTCTTATCTTCTGGCTCTAACCCTAATGCTATCGCTGGTATTGAGTCTGTAACTAAGTTTATCCATAAAAGTTGTATAGCAAGCAGTGGTGCATTCATCCCTAAAATTAACCCTAAAAATATTGTTACTATTTCTCCTATATTGGTTGCAATAAGGAAGTGCACTGCTTTTCTTATATTATCATATATATTTCTTCCTTGTTTTACAGCTTCTACGATAGTTACAAAATTATCATCTGTCAAAATCATATCTGATGCATTTTTTGCAACATCTGTGCCGATTTAATCCCATAGATATTCCTATATCTGCATTTTTTAAAGCTGGTGCGTCATTTACTCCGGTCTCCGGTCATCGCAACAACTCTTCCTGTACTTCTAAAAGCCTTTACAATTCTTACCTTATGCTCGGGAGATACTCTGGCAAAAACGCTATATTTCATAATATCTTTTTCTAATATATTTTGAGGAATTTTATCTAAATCTTTTCCGGTTATTGCAAGTGAATTTCCACTTAATATTCCAAGTTCTCTTGCTATTGCTTTTGCTGTATCTATATGGTCTCCTGTAATCATCACCGTTTTTATTCCTGCATTTTTACATGTTCTTATTGCTTCTTTTACACCTTCTCTTGGTGGATCTATCATGCCAACAAGTCCAACAAATATAAGATTATTTTCTATATTTTCAGAATTTATTTCTTTTGGCAAACTTTCTAAATCGGAATAAGCAACTCCTAGAACTCTTAAGGCTCGATTTGCCATATTTGAATTTTTACTTAAAATTGTCCTTTTATCATTATCTGTAATACCAAATATATCTCCTTCTTTATATATTTTTACACATCTATTTAATAGTATATCTAATGCTCCTTTTGTAATAACTCTATATTTATTTCCAATTTTATGTACCGTGGTCATCAATTTTCTATCTGAATCAAAAGGAATTTCGTTTATCCTTTGCATATTTGCATATAACTTTTCTTTATCTATTCCATATTCTAAAGCTTTATTTACTATTGCAACTTCGGTTGGATCTCCAAGTACTTCATTATTAGATATTTCACAGTCTGTGCACATTGTTCCAAGTTCTAATACAAATTCTTTATCTCCATATGTTTCTATAATTCGCATTTTATTTTGAGTTAATGTTCCTGTTTTATCTGAGCATATTATGCTACTGCTTCCTAGCGTTTCAACAGCTGCTAATTTTCTAATTATAGCATTCTTCTTTGCCATTTTAGTAACACCTATTGAAAGCATAATAGTAACAATTGCAGGTAATCCTTCTGGAATTGCTGCAACAGCAAGTCCGATTGATGTCATAAACATTTCTTTTATAGAAATATTTTTAAATATTCCTATTATGAATATTGCAAAACATATAATAAGGCATACTATTCCAAGTGTTTTTCCTACATCTTCAAGTTTTCTTTGTATTGGTGTTTGAGGTGCTTCATCTGTTATTATAATTTTAGCAATGCTTCCTACTCTCGTATTCATTCCTGTTTCTGTGACTATTGCTTTAGCATGTCCTGATGTAACAATAGTAGTTGCAAATGCAATGTTAAGCATTTCTGCATCATTTACTTTTTTATGTATTTTAGCTTCTGCCTCTTTTAAAACAGGTACTGTTTCTCCTGTTAAAATTGACTCATCTATTTTTAAGTTAAAGCTTTCAATTAACCTACAATCAGCTGGCACATAATTTCCGAGCTTCTAGAATTATTATATCGCCTATTACAACATCTTCCCCTGGTATAATTATTTGCTTTCCATTTCTTATTACTTTGCAAACAGGTGCAGACATTTTTTGTAAGGCTTCTAATGATTTTTCCGCCTTGTTTTCTTGTATTAGCCCCATTATTGCATTAAATACAACTATTGCAATAATTATTATTGACTCAATATAATCTCCTGTTCCGTCTATTTTTGCCATAACACCAGATATAACAGATGCTATTATTAAAATTATTATCATAAAATCATTAAATTGTTTTATAAATTTTACAATTATATTTTCTTTTTTCTTATCTTCTAATTTATTTTTTCCATACTTTTTTAGTCTTTCTCTAGCCTCCTCCTCTGATAAACCCACACTGAAATTACTCTTAAGTTTTCTCCTTATTTCTTCTTTTGACATAGAATATTCCAATTTTTTCTCTCCTTTCATTTGTATTAATTAATATATATTCTTGTCCTTTCAATTTATGTACATTTTTTATATTCTTTCATATTATGTAAAGACGGAGGTTGTTATGTTTAATTCAATATTACTTGCTTTATCTTCTAGTATTGATTCTCTTGGAATTGGCATTACATATGGATTAAAAAATACTAAGATAAACTTTGAGGCAAAACTTATTCTATTTATAATGTCAATATTTTTTGCAACTCTTTCTATTGCACTTGGAAATATAATTAAAATGTTTTTGCCTGATTTTGTTACTAATATTATAAGTAGTGCCATTTTAGTTATAATTGGTTTTTTAATATTACTTGAACCAATACCTTTTGATTTTGATAATTCTCATGGTATAGATATAAAGGAAGCCATAATTCTTCGGAATTGCTCTTTCTCTAGATTCTATCTGTATTGGCATAGGTAGTAGTATTGGTGGATTTTCAAACTTTTATTTTCCAATACTTGTTTCTGGATTTCAAATTATATTTATATCCTTTGGCATATTTATTGGGAAAAAAATTGTTAAAAATTCTAATATACCAAACAAAACTTGGAATATCATTTCTTCTGCATTGTTAATTTCATTTGGTATATTTAAGATATTTATATAATTAAATCATAATAAAATGACTTTTCTCATATACTAGCCTTATGAAAAGAAATACTGTAAAAACTAATTTTATTTTTATATCTTTGAAAGATAACATTTTAAATATAATTTTTGTATTGTTTGCAATAGGACTTATCGCTTTTTCTAAGCAAAACTTAAGCGCATCTAAAGAGGGATTAACTCTTTGGATGCGGTCAAGTTGTTCCTGCTCTTTTGCCTTTTTTTATTGAATGTGAATTGTTGTCTTATACAAATATTATAGATTTTCTAGGCAAAAAATTAACCAAACTCATGAGACCTGTTTTTAATGTACCTGGCGAAGGAGCTTTCCCATTAATTATGGGAATTATTAGTGGATATCCTGTTGGTGCAAAAATTGTAACTAATTTTAGAAAAAACAATATATGTACCAAAGAGGAAGCTGAAAGACTTATTACTTTTACAAATAACTCTGGTCCTCTTTTTATTATAGGTACTGTTGGTATTTCTCTTTTTGGAAATACTTCTATTGGGCTATTACTTTTTATAACTCATTTACTTGCAAGCTTAACAGTTGGTTTTTTATTTAGATTTTGGAAAAGAAAAAAACATAATTCAACTCCAAATTCTTCAACTTATTTCAATAAAAAAACAAAAACACCTCCTAAATTTAGTAGTTTAGGAAGCATTCTTCAAAATAGTATTATGACATCTGTAAGTACTGTCGTGATGATTGGTGGATTTGTAATGCTTTTTAGTGTTATTATTTCAATACTTAATAACACTGGAGTTTTGGACTTCTTATCTAAAATTCTATCCCCTATATTTACTTTATTGAGCATTCCACCTTCTTTTGCAAATGGTCTACTTTCAGGCGTTGTAGAACTTACAAATGGTGTTTCTATTATATCTAATATACCAATGAAGGCAATTAGTATTAATATAATTATATGTGCATTTTTGCTTGGTTTTGGTGGTATATCTGTCATGTTACAGGTTCTAAGTATTACTTCTAATTCTGATATATCTATTAAACCATACATTATTGGGAAATTGATGCAAGGCTTTTTTGCTGCATTTTATGTATACATTCTACTTCAAAATTTTACTTTTTTGAATTTGGATATATAGTCTATCTATAATATCTGTTAGACCTATTGCAACTACAAATACAGTTTTGGCTACAATTATTATTGCTTTGGTTACTTTCACAGCTTTCATCATTGTTATCATTTATAAGTCCGATTATTGCTCTTGTAATCACAGCTGATACAAATGCCAGTATAGTATAAAGTATTACATATATTAAAAAACTTGCATCAAATGCTGAAAACGCAACTATTAAATATATTGCAAAAGTGAGTGCTGCGACCTTAATTGGACTTTTTAAAATTGTTTCTAATATGCTTGCAATAATTATTGTAGAAATTGGTAATGCAAAAAGTAATAATAAAAAATTCATAATATGTATCTCCTTAGAAATTTTATTTCTTTAAAGATATATTATGAATTTTATTATTTTTTGTTACATTAATATTTTACTTCTACTAAATATAGTCCGTGTGGTGGTAAAGTTTTTCCAGCTTTTTGCCTATTTCCTTCTTTTATAATTTCAGGTATTACAGTTGGTTCTATATTTCCGAAGTCCTACATCTACTAAAGTTCCTGAAATAATTCTTACCATGTTATATAAAAAACCGATTACCTGTAAGTTCTATTATTATTTTTTCTTTGCTTTGTGTGACACTTGCTTTATATATTGTCCTTACACTGCTTTTGCTACTTGTTCCACTAGCTTTAAAGGCTTTAAAATCATGTGTTCCTTCAAAATATTTTATAGCTTCTTGCATTTTTGCTATGTCTAGTTTTTGTGGAACATGATATTCTAAATACCTATATATTGCACTTCCATATTTAGAATTATCTATTATGTATCTATATGTTTTTTCTTTGCAATTATATCTTGCATGAAATTCTTCTGGCATTTCTTCTGCATTTTTTATAACAATTGAATTTTTTAAATTTGCATTTAATGCTAAAATAAACTTTTCTGTTTCTAATGTGCTTTCTGTTTTAAAATTAGCAACTTGCCCGGAGAGCGTGTACACCTGCATCTGTCCTACCAGATGCATTTAGTTCGACTGTTTCTCCTGTTATTCTATTTATCGCACTTTCTATCTCTCCTTGGATGTTTAGCTTATCTTTCTGTTTTTGCCATCCATTAAAGTCTTTTCCATCGTATTCAATTGTTAATTTAATATTCCTCATTTTAATCTCCATTAATTATATAAATAATAATCCTAGCAATGTTAAAACACAATTATGCTCTATTAATTGCTTTATTTAATCTTAAAGCAACACTATCTTTTCCTAGTACTTGCATAATTTCATACATATCTGGTGTATTTGCTCTTCCTGTTAATGCAATTCTTATAACTGTGCTTACATCTCCAACGTGTCCTTTATATTTTTCTGGATTTTGTTTGTATTCTTTTACTTCTCTTGCATATCCAAATTTTTCTGCTACATCTTTTATCTTATTAAACCAAGTTTGCTTATCATCTGTTATATCAAATTTATTTTCAATATATTCTTTTATAATTTTATTTATTTCCTCTTGGCTATTTATATTTTGATATACATATTCTATATCTTTATTTAAAAATCTATCATCATACATATATTCAATATTGTCTTTTAAATCAGACCATTTTGCAATGTCTTTTCTAGGTTTTTCATTACCTCTTTCAATACCTAGAACTTTTAAAGAATATTCTTTGTTTTCTTCAAGTAGTGTTTTTAAATCCTCATCATATTCTTCTGCCCACGAATATGCCATATCATATACTTCTTCTTTTGAATACCTTGATATTACAGCTTTTGATATATCTAAAAGTTTTACCATATCAAATAATGCACCACTTACACTCATTTTATTAAGTTGTAAATCAAACTCCTCGATAGGTGCTGTTTTATTTTGTCTTCTCCATTGTTCGAAGTTAGAATTTGCAATATTAAGTAAATATTCTTTTGCTGCATCTGCTGGAATTCCTTCTTTTGAGTAAAATTCTACTGCTGCTTCTGGATCTTTTCTTTTACTTAGTTTTCTCTTTGCACCGTTTTCTTCTTTCATAATTGGTGCTATGTGAGCATATTTAGGAGCTTTTACTTCTAATGCTTGGAAAAGTTGTATATGTATTGGAAGTGATGAAAGCCACTCATCTCCACGTATTACATGTGTTGTTCTCATCAAATAATCGTCTACAACATGTGCAAAATGGTATGTTGGAAGTCCGTCTGATTTTATTATTACTATGTCTTGGTCATTTTCTGGAAAATCTATATTTCCTTTTATAACATCATGATGTTTTATTTTTCTTTCAGGATTTCCTGGCGATTTAAATCTAATTATATATTCTTCTCCATTTTTTATTCTTCTTTCTATCTCATCAAGTCCTAAATTTCTACATTTTGCCCATTCTCCATAATAACCTGGTCTTAGTTTTGCATCTTCTTGTTTTTTTCTCATACTGTCTAAATCTTCTTGCTTGCAGAAACAAGGATATGCTTTTTTCTCTTCTATTAATTTTTTTGCAAATGATTGATAAATTTCTTTTCTTTGGCTTTGCTTATATGGTCCGTATTCTCCATAAGAATTTTCCTCATCAAGCATCCCCTCGTCTGGCTTTAGATTAAATTTTTTTAGTGCATCAATTATTCCATTTACACCGTTTTCAACTTCTCTTTTTTGGTCTGTATCTTCTATTCTTAAAATAAATACACCATCAGTTTGTTTTGCCACTTTTGAACATATTACACTTGTGAATATTCCACCAATATGTACAAATCCAGTTGGACTAGGTGCAAATCTTACTACCATTGCACCTTCTTTTAGATTTCTTTCTGGATATTTTTGCTCATAATATGTGCTATCCTTTACATTTGGAAATATTAAATTTGCAAGTTCTTTATAATCCATATTAACCTCCATTTTTTATACTTCTAGAATTATTGGTAATACCATAGGATTTCTTTTGTTCTTTTGTAATAAGAATTCTCTTATAGTATCTTTTATTGTTACTTTTATCACAGCCCAATCTGTTATACGATTTTCTTCAAGTTTTGAAAGTTCATATCTTATTGCATTTTTCATATCTTCCATTAGACTTTCAGATTCACGAACATATACAAATCCTCTAGAAATTATATCAGGTCCTGATACAATTTCTCCTGTTTCTCCATTCATAGCAAGTACTACAATTATTAATCCATCTTGTGCTAAATGTTGTCTATCTTTTAATACTATATTTCCAACATCACCAATACCTAATCCGTCAACCATTACTTTTCCTGCTGGTACTGTTCCATTAACCTTTGCCTCATTTGGTCTTAACTCTAGTACAAGTCCATTTTTCATAATGAATATATTTTCATGTGGAATTCCTATCTTTTCTGCTGTTTCTGCATGAGCCATTAGTTGTCTGAATTCTCCATGGACTGGCATAAAATATTTTGGTTTTATCAATGAAAGCATTAATTTTTGTTCCTCTTGGCAACCATGCCCTGATACGTGAACATCTGCAAGTGCACTATATATAACCTCTGCCCCAATTTGCATTAAATCATCTATTACTTTTGATACGAATTTTTCATTTCCTGGTATTGGGTTAGCTGATATTATCACTAAGTCATTTGGTGTAATCTCTACTTTTTTATGCTCTCCTGCTGCCATTCTTGTAAGTGCTGACATAGGTTCTCCTTGACTTCCTGTTGTAATTATTGTTAAATTTTCATCTGGATATTGGTTTATTAAATCTATATCTATTAATGTGTTTTTTGGGATGTCCATATATCCAAGTTCTGAAGCTGTTTCTATCATTTTCACCATGCTTCTACCACATATTGCAACTTTTCTATTGTTTTCAACCGATGAGTTTATGATTTGTTGAACTCTATGAACATTAGATGCAAAAGTCGCAATAACTATCCTTTTTCTGCAGTGGCTAAATATTTCGTCAAGTGTTTCTCCTATAGAACTCTCAGATTTTGTAAAACCTTGTCTTTCTGCATTTGTACTATCTGACATTAAAAGTAATACACCTTTTCTTCCTATTTCTGCAAGTCTTCCAAAGTCTATTTTTTGTCCATCTATAGGTGTATAATCTATTTTAAAGTCTCCTGTATGAACAACTATACCTACTGGTGTATATATTGCAAATCCTACTGCATCTGGAATACTGTGTGATGTTCTTATAAACTCTACTTTCATTTTACCTAAATCAATAGTAGTTCCTTGCTCTACTTCATATATTTTTGTGCTTCTTAACAATCCATGTTCTTCTAATTTATTTTTTATTAGTCCAACAGTAAGTTTTGTTGCATATATTGGTACATTGACTTGTCTTAAAAGATATGGTATTCCTCCTATATGGTCTTCATGTCCATGAGTTATAACTAGTCCTTTTATTTTTTCTTTGTTTTTCTCTAAGTATGTTGTATCCGCTACTACTAAATCTACTCCAAGCATGTCCTCAGTTGGAAATGCTAATCCACAGTCTACTATGATTATCTCATCTTCATACTCAAATACAGTTATGTTTTTTCCAATTTCTAGCAAACCTCCAAGTGGAATTACTTTTAATGGAGATTTTTTAAATCTTACATCTTCCACTGGTTTTATAACTTTCTTTGGTCTTCTTCCTGGTTTTCTTGCTCTTTTTTCATTTACTGGAGTTGCTTTAACTTTTTCTCTATTTTCTTGTTTTGGGTTTTTAGGCTTTCTAGTCTTTTTTTGCACAGAACCATTTTCTTGGTTCTCTTTTGTTTTCATCATTTTTTCTTCTACCTTTCCTTTCTTTGGGCATATAAAATTTTAAGTAATATTTCGGTTAATTACTTAATCTCCCATAATAAATTGCAATTTTAAATTACGATGTATATTTCGCTCCTACATCGTATAATAAATATTTAATTAATCCGTCCAACAAATATTTAATATTTTTAAAATCTCATCTTCGCCATATATAATATGACATACATTGTTTAAAATTATACAATAATTTTATGATTTTGTCAAATTCGATTATGAGCTTT
>CALXJN010000038.1 GCA_944388635.1 uncultured Clostridia bacterium | reverse complement strand
CACATATATTAAGACATTCATTTGCAACACATCTTTTACAAAATGGAGCAGACCTAAAAGCAATTCAAACAATGCTTGGACACTCAGATATATCTTCAACACAAATATATATGCAGTTCCAAGATGCGACGATACAGAATATTTATAAAAAGGCTCATCCTAGAGCTTAAATTCAAAAAATAAACTTCGTACTGCGTTGTTAATTCAAATATAAAAAATCCTCAGCGTACAGCAAGTACGCTTCCGGTTTTTTAATTTGAATTGCCTAGCATTACTCGTTTCTTTTTTGAATTTGAAAAGAGGTTATTAAAAGATAAACATTGTAGTATGTCGTTATTTAAAATAAAAAAATGCTCAACGTACACTAAGTACGCTGAGGATTTTCAATCTAAATTTTAACGACGTAATACGAAGCTTATTTTTCGAATTAAATCCGCCATAAGAAACAATATTCCTTACGGCGGATTTATAAATATTATAGAAAGGAGTTAGATAATGAAGAGAGAGCAAAAGAAGAATATTGAGAATATAGAAAAATTAATACAAGAAAAGAAAAAAATACCTAAAAATGTAAAAGATAAGATAAATGCTAGAGTATTTGAAAACATGGTGTTTGCAGCGATAATCTTAGTATATATAGTTGCTTTAAATATTGGAATGGGAAATATTCCAACAGATACATATATAATGGATTTAAAAGTGTTTTCAATACTTCTCTTAGTTGTTTCTATTATAATATTTGAATTAGGATATAAAAAGGATAATGCACTTTTATGGTTACATGGTGTAGAGGTACTAGTAATACGGAACTTTTACATTATATTTAATCTATTTTTATTCAATGTATTATGCAACTTATAGTACATTACTGATAACAATGGCAATAGTAGTCTTGATTTATTATGTAATAAAAATGTTAATAACAAGAAGAAGACTAAAAAAACAATATATAAAGAGCTTAACAGATATTGGAGAAATTGTTAAAAAATAAAACAAGAAAGGAAAAAAAGAAAAATGGAAAAATGTTTATTATTAGGAAATGGTGGAAGAGAGGCAGTTCTTGCAGAATATATCTCAAAAGGATATAGTGTATATTCTATAATGCCATACAAAAATCCTTCAATTGCAGAATTTGTACAAGCTTCTAATGGAAAGTTTATTATAGGAAATCCATTCGATAAGGAATTAGTAAAGAAGTTTATACAAGATGAGAAAATAGAAAATTGTGTAATAAGCAGTGATAATTTATTACAAGACGGTTTAATAGATTTAGCAAGAAGTTTAGGGTTAAAAACTTTCGGACCAACATCAAAAGGCTCAAAAATCGAATGGAGCAAAACTTATGCTTTAGATATAGTAGAAAAAATCGCACCGGAAATGGTTATCAAGAATTATAATGTGACAGATATAGAAAATTTAAGAAAAGTAATTGATACATATAAAGATGATAGCTTTGTAATAAAACCAGAAGGACTAACAGGAGGAAAGGGCGTAAAAGTTGGTGGAGTGCATTTTAAAGGAAAAGAAGAAGGATTTGAATATGCAAAGTCTTGCTTAGAAAGTGCTGGAAAAGTAATAGTACAAGATAAAGTAGAGGGAAGAGAATTTACAGTAACAGGACTTACAGACGGAAAAAATCTAGTTATAACACCAACAACTTTTGATTATCCATATAGATTTGATGAAGATAAAGGTCCAGGAACAGGTGGAATGGGTTGCCTTGGATTTGAAAACGGACTACTTCCATTTTTAACAGAAGAGGATATAAATACATGCGCAAAATTAATGAAGGATACAATTCAATATGTAAATAAAGATTCCTTAGAATTTAACGGAGTTATATATGGAGGCTTCTTTAAATGTAAAGACGGTATTAAATTTATAGAATTTAATGCAAGATTTGGAGATCCAGAATCGCTAAATATATTGAATGCAATAGAGACACCATTTACAGAATTATTTGAAAATATACAAAAACAAACATTAAGCAAAGAAAATTGCAAATTTAATAAAATAAATACATTTACTGTATATGTAGTTAGTCCAAACTACGCAATTAGTTCATCAAAAGAACCATGTAAATTTACATTAAATAGAGAAGAAATAGAAAAACAAGGAGTAAAAATATATTTTGCAAGTAGTAAGCAAGTAGAAGGAAATAACTATGAAAGTGTAGGAAACTCAAGACTATTTGCAGCAGTTTGCAAGGCAAACACGATGGAAGAAGCAAGAGAAAAGGTATATAAGGCATTAAATGGAAATGTGGATAGTATATTAAATTATAGAAAAGATATAGGAACAATGTATGAACATTAGAATTTGACATAAATCAGGTAAAGTGATATAATAAATATACAATACCAGTAGATAGGAGGTATAAAAAATGCTGGTAAAGAAAGATATCGCTGTTCGACTCATGATGGACAAAATCGATCCGTCGAAGTATGTTTATCATGAAGAGGGCGAGAGTGAAGCGATGGTGAAAGCCATCGACAGTCTCTTGGTTGCGATTCGTAGTCAGGAACACACATTTTTCCACTTCATCGATTCGCTCGACGGGGTGGAAGCAGTAAAGGCTGAGCTGAGGCAGCTTGGCTACCCCGTATTCTCCGAAGGTGGTTTCGGAAATGCGGTGCTGTACTAAAGCTGCATGAGCTAAGCACTAACACCTCCGCGATGGCGGGCCGGTTTCTCCGGCCCGCTATTCTTTAT
>CALXJN010000037.1 GCA_944388635.1 uncultured Clostridia bacterium | reverse complement strand
AAGATAACCCCTGCATTAAATGGAAGTATCGCCCTTACATTTGCTCCGTTTGAAATAGCTGCAATTATACTATTTGTTGGAATTAATAAAAGTACAGTTACGCCAATTCCGATAAGTCCTGCAAGAGCACCTATTATTATTGTTTCCGCATTAAATACTTGAGAAACATTATGTTTAGATGCCCCCATCGCCCTTAGAATACCTATTTCTTTCTTACGTTCAAGCACACTAATATATGTTATAACTCCTATCATAATAGAAGAAACTACCAAAGAAATAGCGACGAATGCAATTAATACATAACTTATCGTATCTATAATTGTTGTGACAGAACTCATTAAAGTTCCAACCATATCAGTATAAGAAATAACTTTATCCTCTTCCCCATTTTCTTTCATTTTGACATTATATTCATTAAGTAAATCAGTTATCGCATTATTGCCTTCAAAATTCTTTGGATAAATATCAATTCCGCTTGGCTCATCAAAGCTTGCATAATTTAATTCTTTTAAATTACTTTCATAACTTACATTTTCTTTAGTCATCATAGAGCTAAATAATTCAGAAAGTTCCTCTTCACTCATTTTAATTTTAAAAGCACTAATGAATGTCTTTTCATCAATACTTATAGCCTTAGAAATAGAAGTACTTAAATTCTTTATGCTTTTTTCCATTTCCTTTTGTAAGCTTTTACTCATTGAACTTACAACATCTTTCATATAATCTTCCATTATTTCTGAGATTTGCTTATCTATATTTTGTGATTTTATAATTTCAGAAATATTGTTAGTTACAATTTGTTTAGCTTCATCAGACTCAAGATATTCTATAAGATATTTATTTAAATCCTCTGATTTTATTAAATTGTTATCCTCAACATATTTTTCATATCCATTTAACACTTCGGTCATTAAACTTTGCATTTGCTCTTGAGTAATTGTAATACTACCATTTTCTTTAATTATTTCTTGAACTCTTTTATTAATTAACTCACTAACTTCTTTTGAAGATAAATAATCAGACAATTGTTTTCCTATTTGCTCAATATTTACATCTGGTTTTTCTTTCATATAATCTTCATAACCAGTTAGAAAATCTTTTAATATTTTTTGAATATCTTCACTTGACATCGAAAATTTAATTTTACTTAAAACATCAGTTAAATCAAGTTCTGGTAAAGAATTTTCTTTTAATATATTATTCAAATTGCTAAAATCTACATTTATTTTTGACTGGTCAATTTTGAAAGCTGATTGTATCTTACCTGTATCTACATCGATTAAAGAATTCATATCAAAAGAGCTATCTTCTTTATCATCAAATCTTTTACCCGTAAATACATTAACTTCTGGATTTGCTAATTGGTCTTTCACAATTTTGCTATTTGCTGCATTTTCTATGACATGTTCTGTAAGTTCTGCTGTATAGCAAATACCATTTCTTAGCATGGTGCTAGTTGCTCCCTCTTTAGGTTGCACAATTCCAACTATTTTTAATTCTTCTCCATTTTCTACAACATTTTTCATATACTCAGTATTTTCTTTTTTATTGCGCCACACTTTATATTCTTCGTCATATTCGTAGCAATCATAAGCATTAATCAACTTAAAAGTTTTGCCAAGTATTTCATCATAAGAATATGAATCAAAGTTATTTGGTGTTTCAACATCTTCACCTTTAGAAAATTGTTCAACAAAGCCTTCTAATTCACTGTACTCTCTTAAGCCTAAAGTATATAGTAAAAAGTCTGAAATATTGCCTTTTGATGTTAAAACTAGTACACATTCATTATATTTTTCAGGCCATTTTCCAGCTTTTATATCGTACTGACTTTCATATAGATTACTATCTTTTGGCATTGAATAAAATACATCCGTACTCATCATAGTAGACATCATACTATTTGTAGAAGCACTAGAGCCAATACCAAGGCTTGAAAAGCTAATATCTGGATTTAGTTGTCTTAAATTTTCTGTGTCTGAACTGTATATTAATGGATTAACATCATAGCTATACTCAATATCTTTTGCATAATCATATACATTACAATCTTCACTTTCTAAATATTCTTTTAAAGCTTTTAAATCATTAGAACCTATTGTAGAAAACATGCTAGTTATTTGCTCACTTACATTAATATCTCCTTCATTTTGTTCCTCATTACTATCTACACTCATTCCAACAACTAAAGAACTTAAATCTATCCCAGAACTTTGTATCTGCAATGGATACTCTGACAAAGTATCTTCTTCGACAGACCTAATATATTCATTTACTCCATTAGATAATGAAAGTATAAGGGCAATACCAATAATTCCGATAGAACCTGCAAATGCTGTCAAAATTGTTCTTCCTTTTTTAGTCTTTAGGTTATTAAAACTTAATGATAGAGATGTTAAAAAAGACATTGTAGTTTTTCCAAGTTTTTTATGAATAGGTTCTTTTGTTCTTTCCTCTTCTATAATATATGGATTTGTATCAGAAAGGATTTTTCCGTCTCTAATATTTACAATTCTAGTTGCATATTTTTCTGCAAGTTCTGGATTATGTGTTACCATTACAACTAGCCTATCTTTTGCAACTTCTTTTAATAATTCCATAACCTGTATACTTGTATCGCTATCTAGCGCACCTGTTGGTTCATCTGCAAGTACAATGTCTGGATTGTTTACTAAAGCTCTAGCTATCGCAACTCTTTGCATTTGACCACCTGATAATTGGTTTGGCTTTTTATGAGCATGCTCTGCAAGCCCTACTTTCTCTAATGCCTCCAATGCTCTTTTCTTTCTTTTACTTTTTGGTACTCCGGAAATAGTAAGAGCAAGCTCTACATTTGACAATACATTTTGATGTGGTATTAAATTATAGCTTTGGAAAACGAAACCGATAGTATGGTTACGATATGAATCCCAATCTCTATCTTTATATTTTTTCGTAGAAATTTCATTAATAATTAAATCTCCTTTATCGTATCTATCTAGTCCTCCAATTATATTTAATAGAGTTGTCTTTCCTGAACCACTTGGTCCTAAGATTGCGACAAATTCATTATCTCTTAAATTTAAACTTACATTATCTAATGCTTGTTGTACTAAATTTCCCGTTTTATATTGTTTATAGATATTTTTTATTTGTAGCATAATTAAATAACTCCTGTCCTTAAAAAATTATCCTTCCTTTTATATTTATTCTATTAATTATACTATTTATTATTATGATAGTCAAAAGATTTTTATAGTTTTGTTGATATTTATTTCATTTTATGATAGTATTGTTTGGTTAGAAAAGGAGGAAAAATAACTATGGATGAAAAATTAAAAGGACTAACAGACAAAGAAGTTGAAGAACAAATAAAATTAGGGCATGTTAATAAAAGTAAAGAAAGTAATTTGAAAACAACAAAACAAATTATTTTTGATAATGTTTTTACTCTATTTAATTTATATAACCTAATTATTGCGATTGGACTTTTATGTGTAAAAGCATATACAAATACATTTTTCTTTTTAATAATAACTATAAATGTAATAATTGGTATTGTTCAAGAAATTCATGGTAGAAATTTAGTAAAAAAGCTTTCTATTTTAAATGCTTCAAAAGCAACAGTAATTAGAAACGGTAAAGAAGAAAAGATAAACATTGATGAAATAGTTCTAGGAGATACTATACTTCTTTTGCAAGGAGATCAAATTCCGTCAGATGCTTATGTATTATCAGGAGAAGTTGAAGTAAATGAATCTTTGCTTACTGGCGAATCTGATTTAATACAAAAACTAGAAAATGACAAATTATTGTCTGGAAGCTATGTTGCAAGCGGTAAATGCTATGCAAAAGTTGAAAAAGTCGGAGAAGATAATTTTGCAAATAGCATTATAAAAATGGCAAAAAAACAGAAGGAAAACAATTCTGAGCTTATAAACTCAATGAAAAAGGTAACTAACTTTACAAGCTTTGTTATTATACCTGTTGGAATAATTTTATTTATACAAGCATTTTTCTTTAGAGAAAATGAACTTGCACAAGCCGTTGTTGCAACTGCTGCTGCTCTTCTTGGTATGCTTCCAAAAGGTCTTGTTTTATTAATAACAATAGCTCTTGAATCTGGAGTTATAAAGCTCGCCAAAAAGCAAGTTCTTGTTCAAGAATTATATAGCATTGAATCTTTAGCTCATATCGATACAATATGCTTAGATAAAACTGGAACAATGACTCAAGGAAAAATGAGTATTGCAGATATAAAAATGTATAATGAAAGTGTTCTTCCTAATTCTTTTAATGATATGATGACAGCTTTTGTAAATGGAATGGAAGATAATAATGCAACTTTCCAAGCTTTTAAAAATCACTTTACAGGAAACATATCTTATGAAATAGCAGATAGAATAGCTTTCACATCAGAAAGAAAATGGAGCTCTATATCTTTTAAGGGCGAAGGTTCTATAGTAATTGGTGCTCCAGAAAGACTATTTGAAAAAACAAACATAGAAATGCCAAAGGAAATTATAGATTTGCAAAATGATGGAAAAAGAGTTTTAGGCATAGCTTATACAAAAAATATCATAGACAAGCCAGAACTTCCAAGCCTTGAAATAGTTGCAATAGCAATTCTAGAAGATCCTCTAAGAAAAAATGCTAAAGAAATGCTAAAATATTTTAAAGACCAAGGAATTGATGTTAAAGTAATTTCAGGAGATAACCCTCTAACTGTTTCAAATATATCTAAAAAAGCTGGTCTTGAAGATTATGAATCATATATTGATTTATCTACATTAAAAACTGATGCAGATTTAGTTGATTTAGTAGATAAATATAGTATATTTGCAAGGGTACTTCCTCATCAAAAAAGTATAATAATAAAAGCATTGCAAGCTAAAGGTCACAAAGTTGCAATGACAGGAGACGGCGTAAATGATGTAATTGCACTTAGAGAATCTGATTGTAGTATAACACTACCAGAAGCAACTGATAGTGCAAAACAAGTATCACAAATAGTACTTCTTAATTCAGACTTTAGCGTACTAAAAGATGTTATGATGGAAGGAAGAAGAGTTGTAAATAACATAACAAAAGTTGCAAGAATATTCTTTATAAAGACTATCTACTCAATATTGTTATCTATTTTCTGTATAATAACAAATATGGAATTTCCATTTATTCCAATTCAGATAACATTAGTAGATTTAGCAATTGAAGCCTATACTTCTTTCTTTATTACATTTGAAAGTAATAAAAATCCTGTAAGAGGTGCTTTCTTAACAAATGCATTAACAAACGCTCTGCCTTTTGCTCTTGTTATTATGTTTAATATAATATTGGTAACATTTTTAGGTGATACTTTTACAATTTCAGAAGATGCAAGTGTAACAATTATGTATTTATTAATAGGATTTGTAAGTATTTTGGCTGTACAAGAAGTTTGTATGCCATATACAAAAGTACATCTTTTCCTATTTTTAACGACTGCAATAGGCTTTTATGTGGCTGTAATCTTATTTAAGAGTTTATTACATGTACATTTAAATTTACAAACTAATGAAATTATAATTACACTAATTCTAGCAGTTGTAAGTTATATTTTAATTGCATTAAAAAGGCAAGTATATAAAAGAAAAAATATAGGAGTTACTAATTAGTCATAAAAATGTTTCTATGTATCGAGAATTGAAACAAAAGCAATAAATAAATTAAGTAAAGAATTTAAAGAATAAATTATAAAATCCGGTCGTTTTGGACTCATCTAGAATGACTGCGTTGTCAATGGGGACGGTTCTGTTTGACAACAGAACCGTCCCAAACGACCGGAAAAATTAAAAGAATTAGCTATTATTTAAGCTAATTCTTTTAATTTTTTATCAAATTCTGGTGAAGCCTTTTTTAAAATTACAGGCATATTTTTATCATTCATAAAGCAATGCTTAGTTTCTCCTTTAGCAACTAGATTACCAGTTTTGTTGTTTGTCATAACATATTCAATTATAAGCCTTACACCTTTAAATTCTTTTATTTTAACTTTGATTAAAACTTCATCATTAAACTTCGTACTTTCTTTATATTCACAATTCACACTTAGTACAGGAGATGTAATTCCCTCTTCTTCTAACTTGTCGAAGCCATAACCTATTTTTTCTAGGAAATCTACTCTTGCCTCTTCCATCCACCTAATATAATTTGAATGATGAGTTATACCCATTTTATCTGTTTCATAATATTGTACTTTATGTATATAGCCTTCCATTTCTTCCTCCTTATAATCTATAATTATATCATAAATTTAACAATATAAACACATTTTTTGCTTAAATACATATAATATCTTATCTAAATTATTAAGGAGGTTGTATGAGGAAAATAAAATACATTTTTAGCTTTTCCATATGTCTTTTAATACTTTCATTATCTTCTATATGTTTTGCTCTTTCTCCTTCATCTAATAAAATTTATGAGGGTATAGATGTAAGCAATTGGCAAGGTTATATAAATTATAGTGAAGTAAAAGCTTCTGGAATTGATATTGTGTATATCAAAGCAAGTCAAGGTGACAATATAACTGACTCACATTTTAAAACAAATTATAATAATGCTAAAATTAATGGCTTAAAGGTAGGTCTTTATCATTTTTTAACTGCAAGAACTGAAGAAGAAGCTATAAAGGAAGCGGAATATTTTGCTTCTGTTATTTCTGGAACTTCTCCAGACTGCAAACTTGCAATGGATTTTGAAAATTTTGGAAATCTATCTAAAGAACAAATAAATAACATTTCTTTAGCTTTTCTCGAAAAAGTTCAAGAACTTACAAATAAAGAAGTTACAATTTATAGTGACGCATATAATGCAAAAAATACTTTTTCAGAAAATTTAGCAGGCAAATATCCTTTATGGATTGCAGAATACGGTGTCTCTTCCCCAACAAGTAATGTAAATTGGTCTTATTGGGTTCGGTTTTCAATATAGTGATATGGGAAGAATTTCAGGAATTAGAGGCTTTGTAGATAGAGATAAATTTACAGAAGAAATTTTTCTGTCTTCAAATGATGTAGTAACAACAAATCCAAACACTAAAAATGAGATAAAATATTATACAGTAAGGAAGCGGAGATACATTAAGTGAAATTGCAAATAAATTTGGCACGACTGTTAATGAAATTGCTGGTTTAAATGGTATTAGAAATATAAATTTAATTTATCCGGGAGAAAATTTAAGAATTGATACAACTAGAAATATAGATGAAATAAAAAGCGACGTACATGAGACTAATCACATAATCTATACAATAAAACGTGGAGATACACTAACATCTATTGCAAGGAAATATAATGTGTCAATTCAGAGCATTGTCAATTTAAATAATATAAAAAATCCAAACCTAATTTATGTAGGTGAAAGACTTAGAATAAATAAATAATACTGTAAAATCCGGTCGTTTTGGGACTCATCTAAAATGACTGCGTTGTCAATGGGGACGGTTCTGGTTGACAACAGAACCGTCCCAAACGACAGGAAATATTTATTGTAGTGGACGTCGGCAGCTTTGCTTCCGCTAACGTCCAATTTTCTTAATAACCATAACCTTGCCTTAAATCCAAGACAAAAATTTATATCATTTTATCCTTCTAATTATCCAGTTTTGCTCGCATTTTATAGGTAAATGAATTTTTACAAGTTGTCCTTTTTTTCCTGGGCTTATACTTTCTATTTCTTTGTCTGTTTCCGCATCCCATAATCTATCTATTTTAAATTTATAACTTTCGATATTCCCTGGAATTATAATTTCTAAGCTATCTCCTACAAATAATTTATTCTTTATTTCTATAATTGATTTATCAGAATTACATTCAACAATTTTTCCTCCAAATTCATAATCAGGATTATACTGTTTTCCTTCGAATTCTTGAAAGTCTTTATTATTTCTATCATTAAAATAAAATGTAGTTAAGCTTCTTGTTTTTACTTTGTCTATTTCTGATAAGTATTTAGTATAATCATATTCTTTTGGATTTTTCATATAATCATCAATAGCATTTCTGTAAGCATTTACTACGCTTGCTAAATAATATTCTGTTTTAAGTCTTCCTTCTATTTTTAAGCTATCTACTCCCATATCTATTATATCTGGTATTTCTTTTAAAAGGCATAAGTCTTTTGAAGAAAATATATAAGTTCCCTTTTCATCATATTCAACAGGCATTAGATTTCCCGGGTTATTCTTTTCCTCTGCATAAACATTATATGCCCACCTACAACTTTGGGCGCAGTCTCCAAGATTTGCACTACGAGAGGCTAAAAAATCACTTAAAAAGCATCTTCCTGAATATCCAAAGCATAATGCTCCATGTACAAATATTTCTGTTTCTAAGCCCATTGGTGTTTTGTCTATAATTTCTTTTATTTGGTCTTTATTCAATTCTCTAGCAAGTATTACTCTTTTTGCCCCATTTTTGTACCAAAACATTGCAGAATGAGCAGATACAACATTTGCTTGTGTACTAATATGTATATCTACGTCTGGAGCTTCTTCTTTTATAGTTTCTAAAACTCCTCCGTCAGATAATATAATTCCGTCTACTTTTAACTTATTTAACATTCTAGCTTGTTTACGTATTTCTTCATAATTTTCATCAAATGCGTATATATTTATTGCTGCATATACTTTTTTCCCTATTTCATGAGCGTATATAATTGTTTTTTCTAAATCATTGTCATCAACCTCTGCTCTACTCCTTAGAGAAAGGGAAGCGGTTCCACAATATATTGCATCTGCTCCATAAAGAAATGCAATTTTTGCTTTCTCAAATGAACCTGCTGGAGCAAGTAATTCTGGTTTTTTCATATAAATTTCGTTCCTTTCTTTATTATCTCCAAATAATATTATATAGCCTATATTATTTAAAATCAAGAAATTTTTGCTATTTCTTGCATAATATAAGACTATTTACTTTTTATAAAAAATTTGGTATTATAGATATAAGATTCAATAGAAAGTGGTTATTTATGGAAAAAACAAAAAATATAACAAAATTTGAAAAATTAGCTATTTATTTTTTTATATATGCTTTTTTAGGTTGGGTTGGTGAAGAATTATTTTGCCTTATCTCAACTCATGAATTTGTAAAAAGAGGCTTTTTATTTGGTCCTATTTGTCCTATATATGGCTATGGAGCTCTTATTTTAATACTTTGCCTTGATAATTACAAAGATAAACCTATAAAATTATTTTTAATTTCAGCAATTATATTTAGCTTGTTTGAATATATTACAGACTTTTTCTTACAAGCTTTATTTGCGACAAGATGGTGGGATTATACGGGATATTTCTTAAACATAAATGGTAGAATAACACTAAGTTTTACATTCCTTTGGGGATTTGCAAGCTTAATTATTGTAAAATTTATACACCCATTTATTAAAAAAATTGTTGGAAGGCTCTTAGGTAAAATACCATATAAGTTCCAACATATTACTATAAATATTCTATTATTTCTTATGATAGTAGATACTCTAATTTCATCAGTTAATTACTTAAATGTGTTTTAGATAACTTTGCTTATACAAAGCCCATCTCCTATTTCTAATATTTCTGAATTAAGTCTTGGATTTTCCAAGGCTTCTTTTAGATATTCTCTTAAATTTCTTACTGCTGTTCTTTGTTTATGTTTGTTATAATCACTCATTACATAGCCTTTATATAAAACATTATCTGCAACTATAATTGTGCCTTTATTGGACATTCTTAGTGCCTCGTTTAAAAAATATGGATATTTTCCCTTAGCAGCGTCTATGAATATCATATCATATTTTTTATTTAAGTTTGGCAAAATATCAATAGCATCTCCAAGAATAATATTTATTTTTTCTTGGAGATTTAAGCTAGATATATTTTGAATTGCTTCTTTTGCTCTTTCTTCATCTCTTTCTATTGTGTCAATTTTGCCGCTTTCTGATAGATATCTTGAAAAACATATTGCAGAATATCCAACAGCTGTGCCTATTTCCAAAATATTATTAATATTCGATTTTAAGAATAATTTATCTAAATATTCTAAAGTATCATCCATAATAATTGGAATATGTTCTTCAAGTGCTCTATGCTTTATTTCTTGAAATTTATTTACTTCTATTAGCACGTTCTCTCTCCTTTGTATCAAGGATTTTCTTTCTTAAACGTATATTTTGAGGTGTGATTTCTACTAATTCGTCATCTTGGATAAATTCTATTGCTTTTTCAAGTGACATTTGAATTGGTGGAACTAAATGTAATGCATCGTCAGAACCAGAAGCTCTAGTATTTGTTAAATGTTTTTCTTTACATACATTTATTGCTAAATCTTCACTTCTAGAGTTTAATCCAACAATCATACCTTCATAAACTTCTGTACCTGGTCCTATGAATAAGTCTCCTTTGTCTTGAGCATTATATAGTCCATAAGTTACAGCTTTTCCAGCTTCAAAAGCAACTATTACGCCTCTTGTTCTTGATGAGATTTCGCCTTTGTATGGTTCATATCCGTCAAATATATGGTTCATTGTTCCATTTCCCTTAGTATCTGTCATAAATTCTGAACGATAGCCAATTAACCCTCTAGCTGGTATTTTAAATTCTATTTTTGTATGTCCGTCTTCTGCTGGTTCCATATTTGTCATTTCTGCTTTTCTTTTTCCTAATTTTTCAATAACATTTCCAACAAATTCATCTGGAACATTTACAACAAGTCTCTCAATTGGTTCACATTTTACTCCATTTATTTCTTTTATGATAACTTTTGGACGAGAAACTAAAAGTTCAAAACCTTCTCTTCTCATGTTTTCAATTAATACTGATAGATGTAGTTCTCCGACGTCCTGCAACTTCAAAAGAATCTGCTTGTGCTGTTTCTGTAACTCTTAAGCTTACATTTCTTTCAAGTTCTTTGAATAATCTATCTCTTATATGTCTAGATGTAACAAATTCTCCTTCACGGCCTGCAAGTGGTCCGTTATTAACACTAAATGTCATTGTTACTGTTGGTTCATCTATATCTACAAAATCAATTTTTTCAACATGTTCTGGATCACATATTGTTTCTCCAATATTTATATCTGGAATACCTGAAAATTCTATAATATCTCCTGCTTTTGCTTCAGCAATTTCAACTTTATCTAGTCCTCTATGTGTGTATACTTTTGCAACTTTACCATTTGAAGTTTTACCGTCTTTTTTACAAACAGTGACAGTCATTCCAGGTTTTAAGCTTCCTCTTTCAAGTCTTCCTACTGCTATTCTCCCAACATAATCATCATAATCAATGTTTGAAACTAGCATTTGTGTTGGTCCGTCTTCATCACAATTTGGTGCTTCTATTGTACTTATTATAGTTTTAAACAAACAGTCCATTCCACCGTCTTTATCATTCATATTAAGTTTTGCAATCCCAAGTTTTGCAGAAGTATAAACAACAGGAAAATCTAGTTGTTCATCATTTGCATCTAGCTCAATAAATAACTCTAATACTTCGTCAACAACTTTTGCTGGATTAGAGCCTGGTCTATCTATTTTATTAATAACAACTATTGGTTTTAAATTGAGAGCTAAAGATTTCTTTAAAACTTCTCTTGTTTGAGGCATTGTACCTTCAAATGCATCTACAAGTAATAAAACTCCGTCAACTGTTTTTAGAACTCTTTCTACTTCTCCTCCGAAATCAGCATGTCCTGGTGTATCAACTATATTTATTTTAACACCGTCATACATTACAGATGTATTTTTAGCAAGGATTGTTATTCCTCTTTCTTTTTCTATATCATTTGAATCCATAACTCTTTCTGCAACTTGTTCATTTTCTCTAAAAACATGGCTTTGTTTCAAAAGTTCATCTACAAGAGTTGTTTTTCCATGGTCTACGTGTGCAATTATTGCTATATTTCTAATATTTTTGTTATTCATACTTTATCTCCTTACAAGTTTTATTTTTTACCAACTATTTATTATATCTTAAATTTCTTCATTTGTCAAACGTATCATTTCGTTCATAACTTCTTTGCTTAATTTATCTAAAGTTTCTTTTTCTCCCTTTTTATCTTTATACTCACTAAAATCCATTGGTTTACCAATATTAATTTTAACTTTTGTAAATGGTCTATATTTTGTCTTTGACTGAATTCCAACTGGTATAATAGGTACTCCTGACATTAAACTCATAAGAACTGCTCCGTTTTGTATTTTGCCATTCTTTTTCATACCATTTCTAGTACCTTCTGCAAAAATTAAAATCATATGGTTTTCTTTTAAAACTTTTACACTATCTTTTAAAAGTTTCATGTCATGTTTTCCTCTTCTTACTGGTAAAGCATGTACCTTTTTTGCAAGCCATTTAATAAATCCATTTACAAACATTTCTTCCTTAGCTAAAACATATACATCGTTTCTTTTAATAGATGCAATTATTGTTGGCGGATCCCAATTACTTATGTGGTTTGGGCATAATATGTATGGTTTTCCCTTTTCTATATTCTCTTTTCCAACTACTTTAACTCTATATAATAATAGTGTAGTAATCCTTAAAACAAATTTTATTATAGCTCTTATCATTTTGATAGACTTCCTTTCTATGACATTTTGCTTTTTATTATTTTTTCTACTTCATTTACTGTTTCTTGTATTGTTAAATTAGTACTATCTATTGTAATTGCATCATTTGCTTTGATGAAAGGTGCAATTTTTCTTTCTGTTTCAAGCTTGTGCCTTTCTATTATTGCTTTTAATACTTCATCATAGCTTTCATTTATTCCTTTTTTTAAGTTTTGAAGGTATCTTCTTTTTGCTCTTTCTTCAAGTGAACAGTCTAAAAATATTTTAACATCAGCGTTTGGAAACACCACTGTTCCTATGTCTCTTCCTTCCATGATTATATTATTATTTTCTCCTATTTTTCTTTGAATAGGAGTTAACTTATCTCTTACACTTTTTAATGCTGCAAATTTTGCAACTTGTTCGTCAACTTCTGGAGTTCTAATTTCTTTTGAAACATCTTCACCATTTAAAAATATTTTTTGTTCTCCGTCCATATTTTTTAACTCAATATCTATATTATCTAAGATTTTTTCTATTTTTTTCTCTTCATTTGGAGCCACGTTATTTCTTATGCATGCGAGCGTGACACTTCTATACATTGCTCCTGTATCTATATTCAATAAATTCATTCTTTTTGATATTATTTTAGTTATTGTTCCTTTTCCTGTTCCTGCAGGTCCGTCTATTGCAACAACAAATGCCATAATTATTACCTCTCTTTTTGTTGTCAATGGGGACTCATCTAGAATGACAACTTTGTATTAATTTGTTCAAAATTTTTTAATATAATTAAAGTTGTCATTCAGAACCGTCCCATTGACAACTTTCCTTAAATTACTTTCGGTCATTCTAGATGAGTCCCAAACGACCGGATTACTTTAGAATAGAGGTAATAAATTATGGCATTTGTTGTTGCAATAGACGGACCTGCAGGAACAGGAAAAGGAACAATAACTAAAATAATA
>CALXJN010000036.1 GCA_944388635.1 uncultured Clostridia bacterium | reverse complement strand
TAAATAAAAAATGTGCAAGGAGCGGTTCTCTGCAAACCTTTTAGGCTCCTGACGAGGAACCTACTACTCCCTGCTTTGTTAAATATATTATAGCAAATAATATTTAACTTGTCAAATATTTGACATTACTAATATATGTTTATTTTTTGAGATTTATACATAAATAGATAATGTATTCCGTCGCTAAACTTTATACATTATCTATTACGAATCCTCTTGAAAGAGTTTTATTTATTATATAATTTTTTTAGACTTCTTTCAAGAGAACAAGTTTTTGAAAGGAGTTTTTTTATGTCAAAACGTGGAAACGGAGAAGGAACAATATATTTCTCAGAAAAACTTAATAAATGGGTTGGACAATTTACTGCTGGAAGAAAAGCAGACGGTAGCCTCAACAGAAAATCAGTATATGGAAATACTAGGAAAGAAGTAAAAGAAAAACTTCATAAAAAATTAGACGATGTTTCAAAAGGTATCTCTACCGAGAAAGTTGATATTACTGTGTATGAACTGGGAAAAGAATTATTAGATACTAAATATGCTACGAATAAAATAAAAGGTACTTCTTACAATACTATCAATTATCCTCTTGAAAAAATCAAAAAAAGTGATTTAGGAAGTATAAAAGTTCAAAAAGCTACTTTTAAAGATATCCAAAATTTTCTAAATGATACAACAAACTTATCCAATTCTTACATAGAAAAAATAACGATACAGCTCAATTTAATTTTTAATGAAGCTATTAATAGAGACTATATCTATAAAAGCCCTATGAGAAATGTAATAAAACCTGTATCTAAAAAAGCTACAAAAAAAGTAGATGCATTTTCAATAGAAGAGCAAAAAGAATTAATCAAAAGGTTTAAAAACAGTAAATATGGGGATATGTTTAGTATAGCTATGTTTACCGGTATGAGAATTGGAGAAATTTTAGCTTTGCAGCCTCTTGATGTAGACTTAAATAAAAATGTTATTCATATTACTAAGACAATTTCTAGGGATAAGAATAAGCAACCTATAATAGGTCAAACTCCAAAGACATCTGCATCATATAGAGATGTTCCTATTACTTCTCTTTATAGAAGTAATATAATAAATGCGTTAAACAATATGCAATACAACTCTAATAATTTAATTTTTTGCACAAAAAATCTAACTATTTTTACTCCTCCTAATGCTAATTGTTTTTTTAAGCGACTTTGCAATCAGAAAACAAAAATTACTACAAGGGATGTAAACATTCATATGCTTAGACATACTTATGCAACAAGATGTATAGAAGCAGGAATGCCTGCAGAAGTCTTGCAAAAATTATTAGGGCATAACAATATAACAACTACTATTAACACCTATACAACTATATTTGATAAATTTAGAAATGATGAGGTTGCGAGAAGTGTAAAAAACATATCATTAAAATTGGGAATAAAAAAGAAAATAAAATTAAATTCAAAAAATAAAAATAATTACATTAAAGTTAAAAGCAAAAAATCAGTTGCATTAAAATTGCATTAAATTAGTGGTTTTTGTAAAAATAAAAATAGCTGTAACTATTGAAGCAAGTAAGTTACAGCTATTAGTGTATAATAAATTAATTTTGTGTATAAGGTAGCATAGCAATATGTCTACATCTTTTAACTGCTAATGTTATATCTCTTTGATGTTTAGCACAAGCTCCAGTAGCTCTTCTTGGTAAAATTTTACCTTTATCATTTATAAATTTCTTTAATTGGTCTGGATTCTTGTAATCTAATACTAAGTTTTTATCTGCACATAATGGGCATACTTTTTTTCTTTGTTTTCTAAACTTAGGATTAAAATCATCATCATTATTTCTGTTATTTCTTCTATTATTTTGTTTTTTATCAGCCATTCCTACTTTCCCCCTATCTTAGTAAATTTTTAAAATGGCAAGTCGTCACTAGGTGTTAACTCAAACTCACTATTTTGAGCCATATCAGTTCCAAATGTATTTTCAAAATTGC
The DNA here is from genome assembly GCA_944388635.1 of uncultured Clostridia bacterium. GTDB lineage: Bacteria > Bacillota > Clostridia > TANB77 > CAG-508 > JAAWPK01. Next base: position 14,426 of record CALXJN010000036.1, on the reverse strand, counting down.
TTCCGCTATCTCCTGAACCTGTATCTCTTTTGCTATCTGCAAAATATGCTTCTTCTGCGATAACTTCTGTTACATAGTGTTTTTGGCCTTTATCATCTTCCCAATTTCTTGTTTGAATTCTACCTATTATTCCAACTTGTTGTCCTTTTTTAAAGTATTTGCTGCAAAATTCTCCTTGCTTTCCCCAAGCGACTATATTTATAAAATCTGCTTGTCTTTCTTCTCCTTGTCTTACAAATCTTCTATTTACTGCAAGAGAAAAACTTGCAACTAAAGTATTGTTTGTTTGAGTATATCTTACTTCTGGATCTCTTGTAAGTCTTCCCATTAATATTACTTTGTTCATTTAATTGTTCCTCCTTATATACTTAATTTGCCCCATATACTGTTATATATCTTTTAGGCTTAAGTATTGCACAAACAATACTTAAAAGTTTAAGATTATTCTTCATCTTTTCTAACTACGATGAATTTTATTATTTCATCTGTAATTCTGTAGTTTCTTTCAAGTTCTGCAATTAATTCTGGTTTAGCTTCAAATGTAAATAAAACATAGTAAGCTTCTTTGTTTTTGCCTATTTCATAAGCTAATCTTCTTTTTCCCATTTCAGTAACTTCTGAAACTTTTCCCTCAGTATTAATCAAATCTGTGAATCTTGTTATTAAGGCTTTAATCCTTTCTTCTTCAACATTTTGACCAATAATGATTATACTTTCGTATTTATTCATTATTTTTCACCTCCTTATGGATAATAGCCCACTTCTAAAAAAATGAGCAAGGACGAAAAATTAGTATTCGTCTAATTAACTATGTTATTGTACCACATATTTGCTTGTTTTGCAAGCGTTTTCTAAAACTTTACTATTTTATATGTTTGTGATATAATAATATTAGGTTTTAGGCAAGTTGTCTAAACCATTGCTCTTTGAAAACATGGTAAAGATAAATACTAGCCCGAAGGGGGGGCTAAATATGCAGTACTTCAAGAATGTACTTTTATGCCTCGCGTTTGCATTAATCATTATGCTTCTGATTATCTTTACGAGTAATCAAGAGCATGCTGCTGCAACAACTGAGGAAACATCCACGTCTGTAACTTTTGTTCAAGAAAAAGTTGTCCTCGAGATCCCTGTGATGACATATACTGGTACTCTACGGTACAGCTTCAGCCCTGATAAAGGCTCTAATCTCTATATCAGTGCCATGTGCACTGAAGGGAGCTGTGTGATAAATCTCTTCAAAGGGAGAAGCACAACGCCTGTGAAGCAAATCACATTACGGGCTGACACCCCGACTGACATTCATTTGCTTGCTGAGAACTGTAGCGGTGGATATCGGCTAACGATTACCGCTTCCGAGCTTTCAACAGTCTCTGGGCTTGTCATCCAGAGTAAAAACTAAAAAAGAAAGTCTAATCTTTACCATGTAGAAAACGGGGCGCCCCTGTGGCACCCCGTTTTCTTTTAATAATCTAATGTTACTGTTGAATTTTTACCAACTGTATGATAAACAACACCTTTATATCTTATTCCTTGCAAATAATATATTACATGGCTTTCTGTATTTATAATATAAGAATTTTCAGAAAGTGCAGCGTAATCTTCTCCATAATTAAGTGTTATATTATCTAATAAGCTTAAATCTATTGTATAGTACTCGTCTCCGTCATTACCAGAAAGGTCTGAAATCACATTTCTTAAATCATTTTTACTATATGGATTTCCCATTATTGGCAATTCTTCATGTTCTACATAATAGGCTGCAATTCTATCGTTTAGTGCTTTTATGTCATTATCTAGCTTTGTTAGTTTTGCAATTTGTGTTGAATCATAAGAATTAGTTGCAAGTGTTCCAGTTATTATTATAAGTAATAGAACTGTCACAACTAATGTTATCATTGTAATACCTTTTTCATTTTTTATATATTTATTTATCATATGTATCTTTTCCTTTCGGTCTATTATATATATAGTTTACTATTAATCTTCATTTATTGCAATATAATTTTTTAATATTTTATACATTTTTATTTTAATTTTAAATAAATTACTTGTTCTAATGACCAAAATCCATATATATGTAAGGATAAAGATATATGTAATATTTTTATAAAGTATTACTAGAATTATTGTAAGAATGCTTAAAAAAATTGCACATATTTTTGATATGACATTTACTATCTGTAACGCCTTAATTTTTCCTAGAAATATATGTAATGTATTTTTTAAAATTCTGCCACCGTCTAATGGGTATATTGCTAACATATTAAAAATAAATATTAGAATATTTATGTATATTAAGTTATTTATATCTACCTTAAATATCTGTTCTATAACCAGAAAAAGTACTACAAAGCATAAATTTACTACTGGTCCTGCAAGAGCTATTATTAACTTTTTTACTGCTAATAAATTTGCTTTTAACACTTTTTTATTGTAATTTTCAGTGTCTACCTTAAATGATATTCCAAAACCTATTGGCATTATATCTAGTTTTTGTATTTTGAATCCTAGACATATTCCGCATAAAATATGTCCGCATTCATGTAAAAAGGCAAATAGCATGAGCAAAAGATATGTTTTTATTTCTCCTATTAAACAAAAAAATAAGACAAATATTAAAACTTTTAAATTAAATCTAATTTGCAAATTATCCCTCTTTTCTTTAAAAGTCTAATATAAGTCTTGGATTTATGCATACGTCATTTATTCTAATTTCAAAATGTAAATGTGGACCTGTGGTATTGCCAGTAGAACCGAACTAATGCTATTTCTTGACCTTTAGTTACTTTATCTCCGTACTGATACTAAAAGCTCACTACAATGTGCATATACTGTTTTTACTTCTTCATTTTCTATCATAATATAATTTCCATAGCTAGACGAATATCTAGCTATACTTACTGTGCCCTCTGTTGCTGAGACAATTTTTGTCCCTGTAACTGCGGCAATATCTATTCCTTTATGATATGTAGACATTACACTTGATGTTGCTTCCCTTGTCCCGAATTCTGATGAGACTGTTCCTTTTAATGGTAAAGTAAAATCGTAATTTTGCTTTATTCTATCAGTTTCACTAAGTTCTACGTCTTTTATTTCTGTCTGTCCTGTCGTTTCTCCTGTATCTGTTACAAATGATAGATTTCCAACTTCATTCGTATTTTCTTGGTTTGTATTTACTACATTTTCGATTTGGTTTTTGTTTTCTGCTTGTTCTTCCACTATATTTTCTGCGTTTATATTGTTTTCTCCTGATTTTTTAGTTTCAATTGTAGATATGTAACTATTTACTGTATTTATTATGTTGTTATAGATTTCCATAAAATTTATGTCTTTTGATACTAACTCTCTTGTTTTATTTAATGCACTTTCTGAAAAAGTATAGTTTGTTGTATTTATTAAATAAAAGATAAAATATATTAAAACACAAATAATTATTTGAAGCACAACTTTTTTTAGTAATCTAAAATTCTTAGGCGTATCAGATACATTTACAGTTGCTCTTCTTGTTCTTTCTCTAATATTTTGTCTTCTTGCATATATCTCTTCTGCTCTTCTTATTCTTTCATTAGAACTTATCGCTCGTTCCATTTGTGCCTCCTTATCTTGCTTAAACTTATAATAATATATATGTCCAAGCAAAACTTTTTAGCACTTATTTAATAAAAACTCTACTTTTGCTAAATGCAAACTAAAATCATTTTATTATATTCGCTATTATCCCAATTAAAGCAACTATTCCTAAGAAAAAGCTAGATATTTGAAGTTTTTTGTACTTTATATTCATATTTCTTAATTCTTTTTTTGTTTCTTTTGGTCTTTCTAAATTCTTTATATAATTTTGTATTATATTTTCTGCTTCTTTTATTGCTAGCTCATTACTATCAACTTTATTTTCTTTAGAAAAATTTAAGTTTCCATTTTCTACTATTTCTTTATTTTTTACTTTTACATTATTTTTAAGTATAACAATTGCTTCATCTACAAGATTTGATGGCAAATTTTTTAAAACTATTATATTTTTCATTTGACTTGTATTCATCTTTTTATGTACCTCCTTGTATATGGTAAGTATTTCCATATATAGGATATATTATACAAGTTTTTAGTTTTTTTCATTATTTTCCCCTGATGCAATTATTATGCTTATATCATCTTGTTTTTTATATTTAGTAATTATATCATTTGAAAATGATGCGATTTCATTAGATAAAATTATTGTTTTGCAATCATTCTTTATTAATTCCTCTATTTTTTTATCTGTATCTTCTGGTTCTTCTAAATTATATACATCAAATCCAAGATTTTGAAATATTTTAAAGCTTTTTGTGTCATTTTTTGTCTTTATCCAAGATACTTTCACTTTTATCACCTAAAATTTATTATCTAAAAATAAAGAAAAATTATGCATTTGGGCAAGCAAAAAAGTTGACCATTTTAAACTAAATTTAAAATGGTCAACTTTTTTCTATACAACAAGGTTAATTTTCCTTGGGCTGTGCGTATTTGCGAAGCAAAACGCACATGTGGACGTCGGAAGCTTTGCTTCCGCTAACGTCCAATTTTCTTATTTTTCCAAATATACATGTTCTCCTGGATAAGAGATTTTTATATTTTCCATTTCTAATGCTTTAATTACAATTAAATTAACTTTTGTTTTAAATAATAAATATTCATCATAATCAACAATTCTTGTATATAAATATATTTTTAAATTTATTGCATCATTTCCAATATTATCAAAATATACTCTAACAGAATCATCTATTACATCTTCGTCAGCTTCTAAAACACTTTTTAGCATGACTGTTGCATTTTCTATTACTTGACTCTTAGTTTCAAGTGGTAAATTTACAGTTATATCTACTCTTCTTTTTGTCATTCTTGAATAATTTACAACTTCTCCACTTGTTATTGTTGAGTTTTGTATTGTAACAACAGTATCATCTATTGCTCTTATTCTAGTACATCTAAATTTTACTTCTGTAACAGTTCCTTCATAAGTTCCAATTTTTACATAATCTCCAACAACAAATGGCTTATCTGAAACTATCGCCATTCCGCTAAGTATGCTTTCTGCTAAGTCTTGTGCAGCAAGTGCAATTACAACACTTGTAAGTCCTAGACCTGTAATTATACTATTTACATCATAATCTAGTTCTGAAATTATGATAAATACCGCAATTACATAAATTCCTATCTTACCAAACTTACTTACACCATTTATTATTGTGTCATCCTGATTATGTAATCTGTTACTTTCTTTAATCTTTTTAATAAGTTTTGATTCTGGTGCGATTAAATTTGCAGCTGTGCTTGCTATATTCCATATTATTAATATTCTAAGTACTGTATTGCATACTTTAAACCAGTCTTGTGGTAATTCTAGCACAAGTACTGCTAAGTATACTCCAAGAAAAAAGAATATTCTTCTTATTGATTTAAACAGTGGATTTTTCTTTATACTGCTTTTATCTTTTTCCTTTAGTTTAAATATTTTTATAAATAAAAATGAAAAAAATGAACTTATCATAATAGATAATATGACTATAGCTAGTGCAATTATGATATCTAATAATCTGTTATCTTTTATATCTGTAAATGTTTCTATCCAACTATTTACTTGCTCCATATATTATTTCCTTTCATATAAAAGTTAATATTTATTTTATCAGATATCAAGTTAAATATCAAGTATTCGATTTCGTTTTAATCTTTTGTATATTTATATACTATATATCTTTTTGCTAAGTTATATTTACCTATCTCCATTAATTTTTGTTCGATTATTTCTTGTATGTCTTCAACGAGTATTCTGTTTCTATCTAAATCTCCAATATAATTAACTATATTGCTAATCTCTTCTTTGCTTGCTTTTTCTTGTTCTCTTACTTCGTTATTTGCTCTTTCTATAGTTGTTTCTATTTTTGATTTTTCATAGTCTACTATTCTTCCATCCATTTTTATAACTTGCATCATAATAATATTCCCCTTCCTCGTTTTTTTGTTTATTTCATTATATCTTGGGTTTCTATTATATTCTGTTGCATTTGCAACATACTTTTTGACTAGATTTTAATTTGATAATGACTTAGGGCTTTTTTACAATTATTACAAATTTATTACAAATAAATTTCATAATTTATTTTTGTTTAAGCTTATTCCTATTTTACTTGATTTAATTGACTTTTTTCGTCTTATTTTATTTAAATTCGGCATTATTTTTGTTGCATTTGCAACAAAAATATGGTAATATTTTGTCATAAGAGCGAATTAAAATAAGAAAGGTGTGCGTTAGCGAAAGCAAAGCTTTCGACGCACACATGTGCATTTTGCTTCGCAAATATGCACAGCCCAAGGAAACCTAACCTTGTTGTATACGGAAAAATCGTTAAAAGTACTAAAATTTCAAAGCAAGAGTCGATTTTTCCTATACAATAAGAAAATTGGACGTTAGCGGAAGCAAAGCTTCCGACGTCCACATGTGCGTTTTGCTTCGCAAATACGCACAGCCCAAGGAAAATTAACCTTGTTGTATAGAAAAAATCTGACGATTTTTCCTATACAATAAAATATTTATACTTACTAATAAAGGGGATTGATTTAACTATGCAAGACTTCTCTGATATTTCAAATTTTATATCTGAATTTTCTAAAAATTGTTCTAAACTTAAATTAAAACAATTTAACAAAGGGGAAACTATAACAACTTTTGTAATTAATCGTTTTCAAATTTGTATACTTATTTCTGGAAATGCCGATTTAGTAAGATATGATTATACAGGATATAAAACTGTTACAGAGCGCTTTTCTAGTAATTCAATTTTTGGAGAAATATTTTATAATATTAATACTAATAATGAATTTGTTGTTGAAGCAAAAGAAAAATGTGAAGTACTCTTTTTTTCTTATGAGGACATAAATGAAAAATGCAAAAATAGTTGTCCTTTTCATAAAAAATTGGTTGCTTTTTTCCCAAAGCTAATCATATCAAAAATAACAGATTTAACTTCAAGAATTGAAATTTTGTCTAAAAGAACGACTAGAGAAAAACTTTTAGCTTACTTTGCTGTTCTTTCAAAGCAATATGGCAAAAGTTTTACTTTGCCTTTTTCAATTACTGAACTTGCTAACTATCTTGTTGTAGATAGAAGTTCTATGTCAAGGGAACTTGCCAATTTAAAGAAAGATAAATTAATTAAACAAGATAGAAAAAAAATTACATTATTGTAAATGCTTAAAAGCATACACACAAAATTCACAAAACACTTGAATTTTCTATATAATAATTATATAATAAGCTAGATAAAAATTTTATGGGGGTTTTACAAATGCCAACAATAATTGATGATATCAAAAAATATAATACAATACACTTTATTGGTATTGGCGGAATTAGTATGAGCGGAATTGCTGAAACATTAAAAAATTTAGGAGTACACGTAACAGGTAGCGACTGGTGTAGTTCAAATATTACAGATAAACTTATATCTGACGGTATAGATGTTACTATTGGTTCTGACTTAAATAAAATAAGAAATGCTGATTTGATAGTATATACTGCTGCAATACCCAAAGATGATGTCGAACTTGTTGAGGCAAAGCGTTTAAATAAAATAACTTGTGAGAGAGCTGTATTTTTAGGTAAGCTTACAGAAGCTTTTAAAGATACTATTGGTGTTTCAGGCACACACGGCAAAACTACGACTACATCCCTTGTAGCTCTTTGCTTTATTAAAGCAGGTTTTGATCCAAATGTGCAAGTAGGTGCTATATTAAAGCAATTAAATGGAAATTATAGAATTGGTAATAGCGATTATTTAATACTCGAAGCTTGTGAATATGTTGAAAGCTTTTTACACTTTCATCCAAAAGCTGAAATTATATTAAATATTGATAATGACCATTTAGATTATTTTAAAAATATCGAAAATATAAAAAAAGCTTTTATAAAATATGTAAAATTATTACCAGATAATGGATTATTAGTTTATAATGCTGATGATAAAAATTGTATAGATTTATATAAATATACTAATGCACAAGTATTAACATTTGGTTTGGAAAATACTAATGCAGATTTTATCGCAAAAAATATTAAATTTGACCAAAATGGCTATGCAACCTTTGATGTATATAAAAATGAAATCTTTTTTGATACTTTTACACTATCTATTTCAGGAATGCATAATGTGTTAAATGCTCTTTCTTGTATTGCTTTATGTACAAGATATGGTATTCCCGTTAAAGCAATAAAAGAAGCCTTTTCTACATTTACAGGAGCCAGTAGGCGCTTAGAATATAAGGGTTCATTTAATAATATAGCTGTATATGATGATTATGCACATCATCCTACAGAAATAAAAGCAACAGCTAATGCTTTAAATAGAAAAGTTTTTAATGAATCTTGGGTTGTTTTTCAACCTCATACATATAGTAGACTTAAAAATTTACTTGATGATTTTGCTAAATCACTTTTAGACTTTGACCACATTATACTTACAGATGTTTATGCCGCAAGAGAAAATAATATATTTAATATTTCTTCAAAAGATTTAGCAGACAAACTTATAGAGCTTGGAAAACCTGTAGAATATATACCTGAATTTTGCGATATTGTAAATTTCTTAAAAGAAAATGCAAAAGAAGATGACATTATCCTAACTCTTGGAGCTGGTACTGTTACAAACATCGGTCCAATGTTATTAAAATAAGTATTTTAAAGTTGTCAATGGGGACTCATCTAGTTTGACAACTTTATATTAACTTTTTTTAATTTCTTAAATTTTATTTAAAGTTGTCAAACTAGATGACTCCCCATTGACAACAAACGACCAGATTTTATTCAAATGCATTTTTTGCCATAATTTCTGCAAAGACAGCATATCCTAAAGTCACATCATTAACCATAACATGAGTAAGTGCTCCGAACTAGTTTCCCGTTTTGTATTATTGGGCTACCACTCATTCCTTGGATAATTCCTCCTGTCTTTTCAAGTAATTCACCGTCTGTAACTCTTATTACCATACTTTTATTATCAAGATTATTATTCAAATATATTTTTTCTATCTTTATATCATATTCTTTTGTTTCTCCATTTTCTAATGTAGAAATTATTTTTGCATCACCTAATTCTATTTCATCTCTTAATGCAATATTTATAGCTTTATTATTATCAATAAATAAACTTAAAGGACTATCTATATATCCATATATTCCATAAGGTGTATTTTTATATATAGTTCCTATTGTGCTTTCTCCGTCAATTGCTCCTTGTATTTTTCCTGGTGTTCCATTTTCACCTTTTACGATTGATAAAATATTTGCAGTTACTAGTTCTCCTGATGCAATGTCTATAAGTTCTTCTGTATCGGCATCCATAATGCCGATGTCCTAATGCTGCAAATTTCCCTGTTTGTGGTTCGTAAACTGTTGCTGTTCCTACTCCTGCTGCTGCATCTCTAACCCAAAGACCAATTTTATAAGTATTATCTTCAGCTTTTATTGCTTTTATAGTTGATGTTAAAACTTCTCCGATTTCTTACATATTTCACTTGCATATTATTTCCGTTTTGATTCATTTATCTTCTTTGTTAATTCACTAGTGCATGTTATTTCCTCTTCATCAATTTCTACTATTACATCTCCTTCTTCTATTCCAGAACCCTCATACGGTTTATACCTATTACTATCTGTTCCAGAAATTTCAGACATGCCAACTACTAATACACCGTTTGTATATAATTTTACACCAATTAGACCTCCTATCGGAACAACTTTAGTATTTTCTATAACATTTACGTTAATTTCTTTTACTTTAGTTCCGAGTAGTTTTACACTTAAATTTATAGTTCCTGTATATTTTGCATTTTCTTCATCTTTTAAATCTGACGAGGCAGTAATTGTCTCATTATTTTCTATTTTTTCAATATTGGGGTTACTAGTATATTCAGTTTCTATATCTATTCCAAATATTGTTTTTAATCTTAATGTTTCTCCTTCAAATAAAATTATATTGCTTGGTAAATTATCAATATTACATACGTATATTAGTGAGATTAAAAGAAATAATAATATAAAAATAACTGAAAATTTTTTCATTATCTTTTTCATTTGATTACCCTCTTCATAAATAGTATAACCAAAATTAAAAAAAATATATTGAAAATCAAAATTTTCAATATATTTTTATATCACAATATTTTATTTAATAATTAATATTGAGTTGCACTTCCATTTACATAATTTGATACTTTTACCAAATTATTCTTTTCCCTTGCAAGTGTTCTATAATATGCAAGTATTTTAGAATCATAGTATCTATCTGTTCTTTCTACTGCTTCAACACTTGCATCTGATGCATTTACTACGCAATAATAACAAGCTGTCTCGTTATGAGGATAATAATACACTTCTTTTTCCTTGCCGTCTATCAATTCTTTTAATTTAGTATTGTTTTGACCAATTGCATTTTGTCTTGAAAATTCATTCTTATTATATCCGTACTATTGTTTCTCCTTGCAAATGTGTACAACCTAATCTATGATATCTACCGTCCGAGCCTTGTCCATATCCTATATAATATAAACTTGTTTCACTTACATATTGTTCATTTTCTGTACTTGGTACTATTACATAATTATTATATGTTGTTGTCCCTACTGGAAATCCTTGTAAGAAACTTATTACACAAACATTATGAGTTATCTTATCCCAATCAACTCCAGTAAATTCTGGCATAGCAAAATCTACAGTAGTTTTTTGACTATACATTTCCATTGCTTGTATTAAATTACTTGTTATTGTTTCTTCAATAACTCTTCCCTTTTCACTATTAAAATCTGTTTGTTCATCTGGAAGTGGATTGTTATCTATGTCAATATATAATAGGTCATATTCTGGCAAACCTCTTAAAGCATCTTCTATTACACTATTATACCATAGCGTAAAATCATATGCATTTCTATAATAATCATAAGCACTTGTTGAATTTAATTTTTGCTCATTTAAAGTAAAATCTGTTATTGTTCCATCCTCTAATGTATTATAGCTATATGCGTTTATTCTAACTTCTTCATCTCTAGGTATCTCTACACCTTTATAGTATAATTTTCCATCATCATCTATCCATATTCCTGTATTTTTATCTATTACCTCTAAATACCCTGCCTTTGAAGTATATTCTCCGTCTGCTTTATTATCATAATATACTACGACATAATTATCTAAAGTATAATTTATAACCATTTTTTTGTCTTCAGAATATGAATATTCTTTTGTATAATATACATAAGGCTTTAATTGATAATCAATTGTTCCGTCAGCATAATTTGCTGGTGTGTATATATAATATCCGTCATATAATGTAAATACTAATGCTGGTACATAGTTCATTATACTTTCTTGAGATGAACCAGCAAGACCTAATGCTGTTGCAAGTGATGTAGAAAATACATTTATAGTTGCTTCTAAATCTCGAATTAACGAATCTGATACTGTTGAATATTTATTATTTGTAGAATTTAATTGAAATGTAAGCATTGTATCATAAGTTGCTCCCAATAATTTGCTATCATATGAAGCTCTTAAAATAGCTGTATCTACTTGATATTCTATATATACAGATAATATTATAATTATTGGTAATGCTATTATAATAAATATTATTAGTAAATTTTGCAATTTCATATTATATTTTTCTCCTTATTGTATAAATAAAAGTCTTTATCCTTTAGCTTAAACTATCTAGATAAAGACTTTTTTATGTATATATTTTACAATTAACTTCCTGTAACTGCAACTACGCCTGATTGAGAAGCAACAATTGTGTAACTACTGTCTCCAGATAAGCTATAAAAGAAGTTCTTTAGCATTTGAGATATTGTATTATTTGTATTTGAAGCACTTACAACTATAATATCTCCTTCTTTTAATGGATATACAGATTTTTCTTGTAATTCATCATATATTTGTGTAGTATAAATTGAATAATAAATATTTTCTCCTATTTTTGTTTCGTCTTCTTGTGTTGTTTTCTTCGATGGATTTTCGTCTAATACTCTAACTTCCATTGATATATCATATGTATTTCCTGTTGCATATAATGTTGATACTAATGAATTATAATCATCCATAGTTATTTTTCCAGTTTTTCGCACATTATCAACAAATTCAGAAATAGCTGTCTGTACTGAAAGCTGTGCTATATCATCATTTCTTTCTGCAATAGACATCATTGGGAAAATACCTATTAAAATAGCAGCTAAAAATATAGTTACTATTACTACAATTGTTTCTCCTTCCATTCTAAAACTTCCTCCTTTTATGGCTAATCATTTTCTACATATATTATTTCTTTTTTTATAGTTTGCATTATTTCACCAAATGAAAATAGGCTTTCATCTCCATCTTCACTTGTTATATAACTGTTTCTATCTATTTCAACAAGATACTCAGTAAATTTGCTTCCTTCAAATTCTTCTATTAATCCTCTATCTTTTATACAAGATATGTGATTTCCAACTTCTGAAGCCTTATCTGTTGCTTGTCCACCAATACTTGTTGAACTAAATCTAACATTAATTCCGAGATAAATCTGAATCAACTCTTTGGGCAGTCCAGCCCATTGTACCAACCCAATAGCAATAATAATTTCTTCTTATTGTATCAGATGTTACTTGTCCATATATTTTTTTAAATAAATCTGTCATTTCTTCACTATCTATTCTACAATAAGTTAGTTCATTATTATCATCGAATTGAGTATATGCATTTATATCGATTAAGTCTACCTCATTACTATCTATTCTACTTGCTAATGCGTTAACATCTTCATAAATTTTATTTGTTTCTGTGATAAAATTATATTTTGAATAGTCAGATGCATTAACCCAATTATTACAAGCAGTTTCTGTATCTAAGTCAAACCTCGCTACAATTTCTCCGTCTTTATCTACAATTGTTACACCATAGTTTTCTTCTGAATATCTATATAAGACAGGAATTATATCTTCTAGCATAACAATTCTATTTCCATTTTGGTCCATTGTTTCTTCGGTTGCTTCTTCATAATAGTTGTAATATTTTGTATTGTCTACTTCTGATATAAGAAAACTAGCTGTTTCTCTTGCTTGTGATGTCATGCTAAATAACATTGCGAGTCCTATCATAAATATTAATATTGCAAAAGCTATTTTTAAAGCTCCAACAGCATTTTCCATATATTATTAGTTTCCTTTCACTTATTCTGCTCCAGTACCAGTGCTTGTACCAGTTGTTCTTGTTGTGCCAGTACCTGTTCCTGTACCTGTTCCTGTACCTGTTCCTGTACTTGTTCCAGTTCCTGTTCCAGTACCAGTGCCTGTACCACTTCCTGTTGGTCTTGTACCTGTTCCTGTACTTGTTCCAGTACCAGTACTTGTTCCAGTTCCTGTTCCAGTACCAGTGCCTGTACCACTTCCTGTTGGTCTTGTGCCTGTTCCTGTGCTTGTTCCGCCACCTTGAAGTGCTATTGTTACTGTATCATAATATCCATCACCATCATTATCCACAATTGTTATTAGATAATTATTTTTTGTGTCTAAAGCTGCTGATTCAGCAGATATTTCTGCACTTGTTTGTTTTCCATTAACTGTTACAATATGTGAAGAAGATGCATTACTTGCTATTATTGTTGAACATAATGATCTAGCAACTGATGCTGTTTGTACTCCTATATAATTATCAAATTTACTATTAAATGTTTGGATTGCAGTTGAATCCATTTCTTGTTGCATACCTCCTGTTACTTGGTCTGTTGAATTCATTACCATGATTCCTACACTAATTAATAAAATTGAAATTAAAATTGCACCTGCTATGATTAAGGCTTTTGATGCGTTTTCCATAAATTTTCCTCCTTTTAACTTTTGTTTAATATTATATTTATTTTTTAACATTATTTATTAATAATGTCAATATTAATAGCTAAATTTATTTATAATTCCAATTGTTTAACAAATATCTTACTTACTCTATTTTCTGAATTATATTCAATATCAGTACATTCAAATAAAGTTAATCCAAAGTTAGAAATAAACTCGTTTAAGCCAGCTTTTTCAAGTGTTTCCATTGGATATACAACTTCTATTGTTTTACTATCTTCATCAGTAGAAAGCAAAGTAAGCTCTACTTTTACAGATTTTTCATTTTCTATATAATTACCATTTTCATCTTTACTTATATTGTTTTCTTCATTATTATCAATTGCTTTATTAATAATTGTAACTATATCTGCTCCATACATTTCTTTTCCGTTTGTATTTTTCAAATTGACTGTTAAATTCTGAAATTTGAGCAATTTTCCTATTTCTATCACTAATACCTAAAACTATAATTGCAACTATTATAATTACTATAAGTATTATTGAAACAACGATTTTTTTCA
>CALXJN010000035.1 GCA_944388635.1 uncultured Clostridia bacterium | reverse complement strand
TTTTCAATTTTTCATTTTCATCTTGTGTTATTTTTTGCACTGGTATATTTGTCCATTTTGCTATTACTTCTGCTATATTGTCTTCAGTAATAGTTGTTATGGATTTTACATTTTCGTCATTCCATTTTTCTCTTTCTTTTTCTAATTTTTTTCTTTGTTTTAATTCTTTATCCCTTAATTCTGCTGCTTTTTCAAATTCTTGTGCAAATATTGCTTCTTCCTTTTCTTTGCTTATTTTATCTAGTGCTTCTTCTAAAGTTTTTATTTTATTTGGAATAGTATATTTTATCATTCTAGCATTAGAAGCTGCTTCATCAATTACATCTATTGCTTTATCTGGTAAAAACCTATCTGTTATATATCTAATAGATAAGCTTACAGCTGCACTTATCGCTTCATCTGTTATTTTTACATTATGATGTTTTTCATACTTTTCTCTAATTCCTTGAAGTATCTCAATTGTGCTTTGAATATCTGGTTCTTCTATTAAAACCGGGCTAAATCTTCTCTCTAGTGCAGCATCCTTTTCTATGTATTTTCTATATTCGTCAATAGTTGTTGCTCCAATTAAACTTATTTCTCCTCTTGCTAAACTTGGTTTTAAAATATTTGCAGCATCAATTGCGCCTTCTGCTGAGCCTGCTCCAACAATTGTATGTATTTCATCTATAAATAAGATTACATCTCTTGCTTTTTTTACTTCATTTAAGGATTTCTTTATTTTTTCCTCAAAATCTCCTCTATATTTTGAGCCAGCCACCATACTTGATATATCTAAATTTACAATTCTCTTGTTTTTTAACATTTGCGGTACTTCATTCTTAGCAATTTTTAGTGCAAGCCCTTCTGCTATTGCAGTTTTTCCGAACTCCCGGTTCTCCGATTAAACAAGGATTGTTTTTAGTTTTTCTCGTTAAAATTTGTATTACTCTATCAATTTCATTTTTTCTTCCAATTATTGGTTCCAATTTTCCGTTCTTTTGCTTCTTTAGTTAAATCCGTTCCGAATTGATTTAATGTTGGAGTTTGAGAATAGCTTGTACTTCTATCTATTTTTTCTATTTTAGTTTTAATTTTATTTTCTTCTGATACATTTTCTGTTATAACCTTTAAAATATCCTCATATATTCCTTTAACATCTATATTTAAATTTATTAGTACACGTACAGCAACACTATCTCCTTCTTTTATAATTCCAATTAATATATGTTCTGTGCCTATATAGTCAGAGCCAAATTTTTTTGCCTCTTCTGATGCATTTTCTAATACTTTCTTCGTTCTTGGTGTAAAGCCTAGAATCTTTTTTTCTCTTATTCTTCCGAGAACCTATTATATCTTCAATCTGGTTTAAAATCCCTTGGGCTGTAATTCCTTGACTTTCTAATACCTTATTTGCAATACCTGTATTTTCTTTTGCTAGTCCATATAATATGTGCTCTGTTCCTATATAGTCATGTCCTAATTTTAAAGTTATTTTGTTTGCATATTCTATCACATTTTCAGCACTTGATGTAAATTTATATGTCATTTAAAAATATCACCTCTATAATCTTAAGTTGTAAACAATTATATCAAAATTTTTAGCAATTTCAATACATACGACAAAACTTCCTATTTTTTGGTTATTTCTTCTAATTTTTTTGCAATTCTTTTTTGTTCTTCCAATGTTTTCCATGCAAAAAAAGAAGCAATGAATTCTCCATATTTTGTTACATCATCATCCATAAAATGCACCTCCTATTTAAATGTGGTTGTCAACGGGGACGGTTCTGTTTGACAACTTTAATTATTAAAATACAAAATATTAAAAATATTATAAAGGTTGTCAATCAGAACCGTCCCCGTTGACAACATTAAAAAACCTAATTTTAGTTTTATCTAAAATTAGGTTTTTATTCTTTACTTTTTATAGAAAATATAGCTTTATTTTAATTTCATTGATAAAAGTTTGCTTATTCCACTTTCTTCCATTGTAATTCCATATACAGAATTTCCAGCTTCCATTGTTCCTTTTCTATGTGTAATTACTAAAAATTGTGTATCTTTTGCAAATTTCTTTAAATAATCTGCAAATCTATATACATTTACATCATCTAGTGCTGCTTCTATCTCATCTAACACACAAAATGGTGACGGATTTATCTTTAACATTGCAAAAAGTAACGCTATTGCTGTGAATGCTCTTTCTCCTCCTGACAAAAGTGTCATGTTTTGTAATTTTTTTCCAGGTGGCTGTACTATTATTTCTATTCCGCATTCTAAAATATTGTTTTCATCTTCTAATATTAAACTTGCTCTTCCTCCTCCAAATAATTCTTTAAAAACTTCGGCAAAGTTTTCATTTATTGTCCTAAATTTTTCTCTAAATTGTTCTTTCATGATTGATGTCATTTCTTGTATTACATTTTTTAATTTAGCCATTGTATTTTCAATATCTAATCTTTGTTCACACATAAAATCATATCTACCAGATAATTCTTTATATTCTTTGATAGAATCTATGTTGACACTTCCTAAATCTCTTATTCTATTTCTAAGTTCATTTACTTTTTTTGTTGTTTGGCTAACATTATCTGGCTTTTTAAATTCTTTGGCATTATTAGGTGTAATTTCATATTCTTCCCAAAGTTTATTTGTTATATCGTCTATATCTTCTTTTACTTTATCTTTTTTTACACCTATTTTTATTATCTCTTCTTTTAAGCCGTCTAGCATTTCCATTTTTTGTAAAATTGTTTCTTCAGCATTAGTCAACTTTTTGTTCTTGTTTTCTCTCTCAGTTTTTAAATTGTTTATGCTATCATCACTATTTAACATTGTTTCATCTAATTTTTTGATTTCTTCTTTTAGCCCAATTATTTTATTAGATAACTCTTCATTTTCTTTTTCTATATTTTCCATATTGTTTTTCTTGTTTTGTAAGCTTTTATTGTTGTTTAAAATATCTTGATTTATCCTATCTGTCATCTCGTTTAATGAAATCTCACTTTCATTAAATGAAGATACTGATATTTTTAAATTTGTAACATCGAAATTTAAGTCATCTATATATTTTTGGTTTTCAGAATTTACTTTAGCAAATTCTGAAATTTCTAGTTTTAATTCTTCCATTATTTTAGAATTTTCAAGAATAATTTTATTTATATTATCTATCTTTTCTAAATTTTTCTGTTTTTGTTTTTCTATTTCTTCTTTCTCAAGTTTTGCTTTATCAATTCTTTCTCTTAATTTTTCAATGTTTTCTTGTACTAAGACAAGCTTTTGCTTATCTGTTGCATAAGTTATTTGAATTTCTTGCAAACTTTGTGAAAGATTTTCTATCTCTTCATCAAATCTTTCACTTTGTTTTTGTATTTTTTCTTTTTCCTCTTGCTTAGCTCTAATTTTAGCTTCATTTTCTTTTAATTCATTTTCAAGCTCTTTTATTTTCTCTTTTCTACCTAATATGTTTACTGTTTTTTGTGTATATGAGCCACCTGTTATACTTCCAGATGCATTTATTATATCTCCTTTTAAAGTAACTATTCTAAATGTATATCCATTTTGTTTAGCAAGTGCAATTGCATCTTCCATATCTTCTACAATGACTGTTCTTCCAAGTAAATTTAATATTATTTGTTCATATTTTTTATCATATTTAATGATATCTGAGGCAATTATTGCACTCCCTTTAATATTTTTTGCATTAATTTTGTCTAGTCTTTTCCCTTTTACTGATGTCATTGGTAAAAATGATGCTCTACCTAAATTATTTGTTCTTAAATATTCAACTAAAATTTTTGCATCTTCTTCTGTTTTTGTTACTATATTTTGCAAGCTTGCTCCTAGTGCAATTTCGATTGCTATTTGGTATTTGTTTTCTACAGAAATTAAGTTACTTAAAACTCCCTCTGAACATTTGCCAAGCTTTTCATCTTTATCGCATGCAATTAAAAGAGATTTTATCGCTTTTGAATATCCTTCTTTTTCCTTTTCTGTTTCTATCAAAAATTTTAATCTTGACTCTTTTATTCTATAATCTGACTGCATGCTATTTATATCTTTTTCATAATTTTTTATTTTTTGCTCTTCATCTTCTTTAGTTTTATTAATTTCTTCAAGTCTTTTTGTTATTTTATCTTTCTTTTCTTCTATCTCTTTAAACGCTTTTGCTATTTCTTGACTACTTAAATTAGTACTATCAAGTTCAGATATTCCGACTTGTATATCATATTTTAAAGTTTTTACTCTTTTATCAATATTTTCATTTGTTACATTAAGTGTGTTTATTTCATTTTGCTTTTCATATTTTTCATTTGTATATTCTTCAACTTTAGCCTTCTTATCTTCAATTTCCTTGCCCTTTTCTGATAATTTCTCTGTTGTTTTTTTTAGTTCTTGTTCTTTTTCTTTTAATTCTTTTTCAAACTTTTCTTTATTTGCAAAAAGCTTCTCCTTTTTCTCTGCTTTTTGAGATTTTTCCTCTTCTAATTCTTTATTTCTATTTTCTATATCTTCTATTTCTTTTTCATATCTTGAATAATTTTCTTTATTGTTCACTATTCTTTCATTACATACTTTTATTTCAGAATTAATTTTCTCTTTTTCCTCTACTGTGTTAGATGTTTTATTCTGAATGCTTTCTATTTCGTTTGTTATATTATCAATTTCTGCTTTTAAATTTTTCTTTAGCTCATTTAATTTGTCTAATTCTATATTCTCATTTTCATTTTGAGAATTTAAAATATTTTCATCTTCTATTATTTTTTCTAATTTTTCTTTATATGTAGAAATATTATATATAAATAAGCCAACTTCTATACTTTTCAATTCTTCACGAAGATTTAAAAATTCTTTTGCCTTTTCTGCTTGGGTTTTAAGTGGGGCTAAATTTTGTTCTACTTCTGATAAAATATCATTTATTCTAAGTAAATTTAGCTTCGTTCTCTCTAGCTTTTTCTCAGCTTCTATTTTTCTTGTCTTATATTTCACAATTCCTGCTGCTTCTTCAAATATATTTCTTCTATCTTCTGATTTATTGCTAAGGATTTCGTCTATTCTACCTTGTCCGATTATAGAATATCCGTCTTTTCCAATGCCTGTATCCATAAATAGCTCTAATATATCTTTTAACCTGCATGGCACTTTATTTATAAAATACTGAGATTCACCACTTCTATACAATTTTCTTGTAACTGTTACTTCTGAATATTCTACTGGAAGTTTGTTATCCGTATTATCAAACACAAGTGAAACTTCAGCAAAGCCTAATGATTTTCTACTTTGTGTACCTGCAAAAATTACATCTTCAGATTTTGAACCTCTAAGGGATTTCATGCTTTGTTCTCCCAAAACCCACCTAATTGCATCTGATATATTACTTTTCCCAGAGCCATTTGGTCCAATTACTGTTGTTATCCCTGGTAAAAATTCTAACACTGTTTTATCTGCAAATGACTTAAATCCTTGCATTTCTAGCTTCTTTAAATACATTGTTTTCCTCCTGACAATTGTTTGCCATTTGCATTATATCATAACAAAAAAATCAGGTCAAGAAAGACTAGGCTAAAGAGATGAGTTATTTAATTTTTAGTGAATCCGTGCAGCGAATAACTCATCTCTTTTATCTATTTCATAGGTATTTTTATGTCTTGACTACATAAATTTTTATAGCAGACAAGACTACTACTTAAACTCATTAGATTTATTTTCCCTGTTTTATATAAATATACTCTCTTTTTTAATTTTCTTTTTACACTTCTATATCTTGCATATTTACC
>CALXJN010000034.1 GCA_944388635.1 uncultured Clostridia bacterium | reverse complement strand
GTTTAAAATTAAATATAAAATAAAGGTACCATTAAACCAAAATTTTTAGAAATAAAAATAAAATAATTAATGGAGAAAGGTAAGTATAATATATTAAATTTTAAACTTTATTATATTATACAAGGTGGAAAAGAATGAATGTAAATAAATTTACACAAAAATCATTAGAAGCTGTACAAAACGCACAAAACATTGCGGTAAGTAATCAAAATGCACAAATAGAACAAGAACACTTACTTTTAGCCTTACTTGAGCAAGATAATAGCTTAATAAAAGAACTACTTAAAAAGATTTCAGATGAAGAAAAATTTGAAAACGAACTAAAAGAAAAAATTGCAAAAAGTCCAAAAGTTACAGGAGGTGCGAGACCAAATGACGGAATATATGTATCACAAGATGTAGATATGTCTTTAGCAAATGCTGAAACTATTGCAAAAAATATGAAAGATGACTATGTATCAGTAGAACACATTATGCTTGCTTTATTTGATAATTCAAATAGAGAATTAAAAGAATTATTCAAAAAATACAATATAACAAAAAATGCATTCTTAAAAGTATTATCAGAAGTTAGAGGCAACACAAGAGTTACAACTGATAATCCTGAAGAAACATATGATGCACTAAAAAAATATGGACAAGATTTAGTTGAACTTGCAAGAAAACAAAAACTTGATCCAGTAATCGGAAGAGATACAGAAATAAGAAATGTAATACGAATATTATCAAGAAAAACTAAGAACAATCCATGCTTAATTGGTGAACCAGGTGTAGGTAAAACTGCAATTGCAGAAGGATTAGCACTTAGAATAGTAAGAGGAGATGTACCAGAAGGATTAAAAGATTGTACAATTTTCTCGCTAGATATGGGATCACTTGTTGCAGGTGCAAAGTATAGAGGAGAATTCGAGGAAAGATTAAAAGCAGTACTTCAAGAAATAAAAAAGAGCGAAGGAAAGATAATCTTATTCATAGATGAAATTCATACAATAGTCGGAGCCGGAAAAACTGACGGAGCAATGGATGCGGGAAATCTTTTGAAACCAATGCTTGCCCGTGGAGAATTACATTGTATAGGTGCAACAACTCTAAATGAATATAGGCAATATATAGAAAAAGACCAAGCATTAGAAAGACGTTTTCAACCTGTCATGGTAGATGAGCCAACAGTTGAAGATACAATTTCTATTTTAAGAGGTTTAAAAGAAAGATATGAGGTATATCACGGAGTAAAAATCTCGGATAACAGCTTAATTGCAGCAGCAACCTTATCACATAGATATATAACAGATAGATTCTTACCAGATAAGGCAATAGACCTAGTAGATGAGGCATGCGCAATGATAAAAACAGAAATGGAATCAATGCCAACAGAACTTGATGAAATATCAAGAAAGATTATGCAATTAGAGATAGAAGAAACAGCTCTTTCAAAAGAAAAAGACGAAGTCTCTAAAAAACGTTTAGCAGATATTCAAAAAGAAAAAGCAGAATTAAAAACTAAATTCGAAGGAATGAAGGCTAAATGGGAAAATGAAAAACAAGCAATAGGAAAAGTACAAAAATTACGTGAAGAGATAGAAAGAGTAAATGCAGAAATAGAAAAATCAGAGAGAAATTATGAACTTAACAAAGCTGCAGAATTAAAGTATGGAAAATTACCAGAACTACAAAAAGAACTTGAAAAAGAGGAAAAAATTGCAGAGAAAAGCAAAGAAGACGGACTTTTAAGAAATAAAGTCACAGAAGATGAGATTGCAGCAATAATTTCTAGGTGGACAGGAATACCAGTTACTAAACTTATGGAAAGTGAAAAAGAAAAAATATTAAACTTAAGCACAATTCTTCATAAAAGAGTAATAGGTCAAGATGAAGCCGTACAAAAAGTATCAGAAGCAATAATGCGTTCAAGAGCAGGAATTGGAGATCCAAAAAGACCAATAGGTTCATTTATGTTCTTAGGACCAACAGGTGTAGGCAAAACAGAACTTGCCAAATCTCTTGCAGAATGTCTATTTGATGATGAACACAATATTATAAGGATTGATATGTCTGAATATATGGAAAAATTCTCAGTATCAAGATTAATTGGTGCACCTCCAGGATATGTGGGATATGAAGAAGGTGGTCAATTAACAGAAGCAGTAAGAAGAAAACCATATTCAGTAGTATTATTTGACGAAATAGAAAAGGCACACCCAGATGTATTTAATATATTACTTCAAGTATTAGATGACGGAAGAATTACAGATTCACAGGGAAGAACAGTAGACTTTAAAAATACAATAATAATTTTAACTTCAAACTTAGGCTCAGAATTTATACTAGAAGGAATAGAAAAAAACGGAGAAATTTCAGAAGATGCTAAAGAGAAGGTAAATGAACTATTAAGAAGAAGCTTTAGACCAGAATTTTTAAACCGTCTTGATGAGATAATTTTCTATAAACCTTTAATGAAAAATGAAGTATCAAAGATATTAGATTTATTAATAAAAGACTTAGAAGCAAGATTAGAAGATAAGAACATTAGATTAAATCTAACTGACAATGCTAAAGATTATTTGATAGACAATGGATATGACGAAGTATATGGAGCAAGACCATTAAAAAGATTTGTACAAAGAAAACTTGAAACATTTATTGCAAGGAAAATACTAACAAATGAAATTGTTCCAAATAGTACTGTAACAGTAGATTTTGAAAATAATGAATTATGTATAAAATAAGAGGTAATATACGGAGGAACCTGAATTATTTAATTTTGACATTACCCTTACTGGGGCAGACTTCTAAATAAATTTATAGGAAGTCTGCCCCTACATAGCATAACTTAGCTCTAACTCACTTTGTTCGAAGAGCTAAGAAAATTCGCCGTCGCTTTCAGCTCCGTTGTTCGCTGCGCGGGTAATTTAAAATTAAATAATTCAGGTTCCTTTATAGTTTGCAATTTATTTCACAAAATTTTCACATTTAATTTTCCATATAATGTAGAAATTGAAAATTACTAGTAGTATAATTATAGTAAAGAATGATGTAAAAAGGAGTAGTGCGCCTATGTCATATATAGAATTTAAAAATGTAGATAAACAATATAAAATGGGAGAAATAACCATAAATGCACTTGATAATACAAATTTTCAAATAGAAAAGGGAGAATTAGTTGTAATTGTGGGACCTTCTGGTGCAGGTAAGACAACAACTTTAAATATATTAGGTGGAATGGATACAGCAACATCTGGACATGTTTTTGTTGACGGAAAAGATGTTACAACATTAAAGGGAAAAGCGCTAATAAAATATAGAAGAGAAGATATAGGGTTTGTATTCCAATTTTATAATTTAGTACAAAATTTAACAGCAAAGGAAAATGTAGAACTTGCAACACAGATATGCAAAGATTCATTAAACCCAGATGAGGTTATAGAAAAAGTAGGATTAAAGGATAGAAAAAATAATTTTCCATCACAATTATCAGGTGGGGAACAGCAAAGAGTCGCAATAGCAAGGGCAATAGCTAAAAATCCAAAATTGCTTTTATGTGATGAGCCAACTCGGAGCATTAGATTACAAAACCGGAAAACAAATTTTAAAACTTTTGCAAGATACATGTAGAAAAGAAAATATGACAGTACTTATAATAACACATAACACAGCACTTGCACCAATGGCAGATAAAGTAATATATTTCAAAAATGGAAGGGCAGAAAGAGTTGAAGTAAACGAAAGACCTACACCAATTCAAGAAATCGAATGGTAGAATTAAGTAACATTTGATTTAATTTTGAATTAAAAGAAAGGAGTTGTCAGTATGAAAAAAGCCTTATTAAAAGACAGCTTTAAAGAAATAAAAAATACATATAAAAGATTTATTTCCATTGCTTTAATGGCTTTCTTAGGTGTGGGCTTTTTTGCTGGAATAAGAGCAACATCTCCAGATATGGTTGATACAATAGATAAATATTATAAAAATCAAAATGTATATGATATACAAGTTGTATCAACTTTAGGGCTTACAAATGATGATATAGAAGAACTATCTAAAATTCCTAATATCGAAACAGTTGTAGGAAGTTATGAAAAAGACGGAAAAATAAAAATTGAAAATAGTGAGATAATTGCAAAAATTTTAGTTATTCAAGATATAAATAAAGTTGTTTTACTAGAACGGAAAAATGCCTGAAGAAGAAAATGAATGCTTAGTTGAGCAAAATTTCTTATTAGCAAATAATAAAAAAATTGGAGATAAGATAACACTTGATGTTGAAATGCAGACAAATGATGACGGAGAAGATGTAGAATATTTAAAGCAAAAAGAACTTACAATTGTTGGAACAGTACAAAGCCCTCTATATGTATCAACAGATAGAGGCACAAGTGATTTAGGAGCAGGTAAGGTTAATTATTATATTTATGTACCAGAAGAAAATATAAATACAAAAGATATATATACCAATATTTATATGACTGTAAAAGATGCAAAAGAATATAAAACATCAAGCAATAATTATGAGGATTACATAGAAGAAGTAGAAGATAGTATAGAGGGAATAAAAGAAGAAAGAGAAAACGCAAGACAAAAGACACTTATAGATAAAGCACAGGAAAAAGTAGACGAAGCAGAAGAAGAACTTAATACAGAAAAAGCAGATGCAGAAAAGCAGATAGCAGACGCAGAAAAAGAAATCGAAGACGGAAAAAAAGAAATAGAAGATGCAGAAAAAGAAATTAGTGAAAATAAGAAAAAAGCAGATAAAGAATTTAAAGATGCAGAAGAAGAAATAAAAAATGCAAAAAATACTGTGAATAAAAGCGAAGAAAAGCTAAAAACCAAGGAAGAAGAAGCAAATAAGACTTTTGAAAACTTAGAAAAACAAAAAGAAGAATTACAAACTAACTTAAATACAGTAAATGTAGGATTAGAAGAAATAAATACACAATATAACAATATAGTAAAACTTCTAGAAAATCCGGAGCTTACAGCTACTGAAAAAGCAATGTATGAAGCACAAAAAACAGCTTTAGAAACTAAGAAAAAAGAATTAGAAGAAACCAAAACACAGTTGCAAGCAGGGATAAAAGAAATAGATGACGGAATAGAAACTGGAAAACAGGAAATTGAGAACGGAAAAAAAGAAATAGAAAATGCAAAAAAAGAAATTGAAAAAAATGAAGAAACACTAAAAAAGACAAAAAATACAACCTATGCTCAAATAGAAGATGCTGAAGAGGAAGTTGCAGAAGCAAAAGAAGAGTTAGCAAACGGAGAAAAAGAGTTAAATGATTCTAAAGCAGAATTTGAAGAAAAGATAGCAGAAGCAGAGGAAAAACTTACTGATGCAAAAGAGAAAATCGCAGATATAGAAAAGCCAACATGGTATATATTAGACAGAAACGAAAATGCAGGATATGTAAGCTTTATACAAGATACAGATAGTATAGAAAATTTAGGAAGAGTATTCCCAGTTGTATTTTTTGTAGTAGCAGCACTCATCTCATTAACATCAATGACAAGAATGGTAGAAGAACATAGAATGCAAATAGGAACACTAAAAGCACTTGGATATAATAAATTTCACATCATGTTAAAATATGTAATATATGCAGCACTTGCATGTGTTATTGGTGGAATTTTGGGAATGAGCGTAGGATTTGTACTAATTCCAAAAGTTATATGGCTAATGTACGATATAACCTATGAAATAACAGATATTTCACTAAGCTTCAACTTTGCATACGGAGGACTTGGACTAATATTAATAAGCCTATGCATAATAGGTGCAACTATATATACAATACTTAGAGCATTAAGACATGAGCCTGCAACGCTTATGAGACCAAAAGCACCAAAATCTGGAAATAGGGTAATGCTTGAAAAAATTCCATTTATATGGAAAAGATTAAACTTTATACAAAAAGTAACAGTTAGAAATATATTTAGATACAAAAAAAGATTTTTCATGACCATAATTGGTATATTAGGGTGCACAGCACTGATACTTACAGGATTTGGCTTAAAAGATTCAGTAACCCAAATAGTTCCAAAACAATTTGGAGAAATATTTGTATATGACATGCAAATAACACTAAAAGACACATTAACAGAAGAACAAGAAAAAGAATTTATTGAATACTTAAATCAAAAAGAAGAAGTAGAAAAACTAGCAAATTTATATATGACATCTGGAACAGTTATTAATCAAGATTTATCAGAAGATGTCCAAATAGTCGTAGCTGAAGATTTGAACAATTTAGAAGGATTAATAAACATATATGATATAGAAACTGAGGAAAAAGCAAGTTTGGCAGAAAATGAGATAGGTCTAACAGATAAGGCATGTGAACTTTTAAATGTTACAGTTGGAAGTACTATAATATTAAGAAATAGTGATGACGAGGAATTTGAAGTTAAGATATCAAATATTATAGAAGATTATGTTCAACATTATGTATTTATAACAAAAGCAACTTATGAAAATATATTTAATAAAACATATGATGATAATGTTGTATTGATAAGAAATGTAGAATTAACTGAGGAAGAATCAGATGCACTTGCAACAGAATTAATGGATAGAAACGAAGTTGCATCAGTAACTAATATGACATCATTTGCAGAAGATATAGAAGAAACTCTAAAATTACTTAACTATGTAGTATTAGTGCTAATTGTTTCAGCTGGACTTCTAGCATTTGTAGTATTATATAATTTAGCAAATGTAAATATAAGCGAAAGAGTACGAGAACTTGCAACAATAAAAGTGTTAGGATTTTACGATAGAGAAGTATATGACTATGTCGCAAGAGAAACAATAATTCTAACAATAATTGGTATATTATTAGGACTTGGATTTGGATTTTTCTTAACAAACTTTATACTAGGAACATGTGAAATTAATATGCTAAGATTTCCAAAGATAATACATGTTGCAAGCTACTTCTATTCAGCATTAATTACAATAGCTTTCACAATAATTGTAAATATTGCAACATATTTTGCGCTAAAGAAAATAGACATGATAGAAAGTTTAAAAAGCATAGAATAATCAAAAACAAGGCATTTACGCACAAAATGCCTTGTTTTTTAATGAAAAAAATGGTATATTAATATAAAACAAGGAGGGGCTATGTTCAAAATACATTCAGATTATAAGCCTACAGGAGACCAACCAAAGGCAATTGAATATTTATCTAACGGAATAAAGGAAGGAAAGAAATTCCAAACTTTACTTGGAGTTACAGGTTCTGGAAAGACTTTCACAATGGCAAATGTTATAGAAAAAGTACAAAAGCCAACTCTAGTACTTGCACATAATAAAACATTAGCAGGACAACTATATTCAGAATTCAAGGAATTTTTTCCAGAAAATGCAGTAGAATATTTTGTATCATACTATGACTATTACCAACCAGAAAGCTATGTTGCTTCAACTGATACGTATATAGAAAAAGATGCATCAATTAATGACGAAATAGATAAATTAAGACACTCAGCAACAGCAGCACTTTTTGAAAGAAAAGATGTTATAATAGTTGCATCAGTATCATGCATATACGGACTACGGAGATCCGATAGATTATGAAAACATGATAGTATCTCTAAGACCAGGCATGACAAAATCTCGAGAAGAAATATTAAGAAAACTTGTAAATATGCAATATACAAGAAATGAAATGGATTTTAAAAGAGGAACTTTTAGAGCAAAAGGAGATATTTTAGAAATATATCCGTCAGACCAAAATGAAAAAGCAATAAGAGTAGAATTTTGGGGCGATGAAATAGAAAAAATTTCAGAAATAAATCCATTAACAGGCAAAACAATAAGTCTAAGACAGCATGTAATGATATTCCCTAATTCTCACTATGTAACAGGAGAAGAAAAAATGCAAAGAGCTCTTGTCACAATAGAAGAGGAACTTGAAGAAAGAATAAAATATTTTAAAGAAAACAACAAACTAATAGAAGCACAAAGAATTGAAGAAAGAACAAACTTTGATATGGAAATGCTTAGAGAAACTGGGTTTTGCCAAGGCATAGAAAACTATTCAAGACATATAAGTGGAAGAGCACCAGGAAGTGCGCCATTTACTCTTTTAGATTATCTTCCAAAAGATTTTCTAATGTTTATAGACGAATCACATGCGACGATACCACAAGTAAGAGCAATGTATAATGGAGATAAAGCAAGAAAAGAAAGCTTAATAAACTATGGTTTTAGACTTCCTTCAGCGTTGGATAATAGACCACTGAAGTTTGCTGAATTTGAAAAGAAGATAAACCAATGTATATTTGTTTCAGCAACGCCAGCAGAATACGAGATAGAAAATTCAGGAAGCAATGTTGTAGAACAAATCATAAGACCAACAGGACTTTTAGATCCAGAAATAATCGTAAAACCTGTTGAAAACCAAGTAGATGATTTAATAGAAGAAATAAGAATAAGAGCCGAAAAGAATGAAAGAATTTTAGTTACAACTTTAACTAAAAAAATGGCAGAAGATTTAACATCATATCTTTCTGGAATTGATATAAAGGTAAGATATATGCATTCAGATATAAAAGCACTAGAAAGAATGGAGATAATAAGAGACTTAAGAATTGGCAAATTTGATGTTTTAGTTCGGAATAAACCTACTAAGAGAAGGGCTAGATATTCCAGAAGTTTCGCTTGTTGCAATTCTTGATGCCGATAAAGAAGGATTTTTGCGTTCAGAAAGGTCATTAATCCAAACAATCGGAAGAGCAGCAAGAAATACAGACGGAAAAGTTATAATGTATGCAGATGAACTAACAGGAAGCATGGAAAAAGCAATATCAGAAACAAATAGAAGAAGAAAATTACAACAAGAATATAATAAAGAACATGGAATTACACCACAAACTATTAGAAAGAGTGTAAGAGACACAATAAAAGCAAGCATTGTAGAAGATATACAAACAGAATATAACATAAAAGAAGAAGAGGACATAAAAGATGTAATTGAAAAATTGACAAATGAGATGATAAGCCATGCACAAAACTTAGAATTCGAAAAAGCAGCAGAATTAAGAGACAAGATAAAAGAACTAGAAAATATAAAATAAATAAAAACTTAAGAAATAGCATATTGGCTTTTTGAATAAGTTATGTTAAAATTAAAAGAAGATTTATGGAGGATGATATGGGATTTTTTGATAAATTAAAACAAGGACTTGGAAAAACAAAAAACTCAATAGATGAAAAGATTAACGGAGTATTTAGTGCTTTTAGAAAAGTTGATGAGGAATTATTAGAAGAACTTGAAGAAGCACTAATTATGTCAGATATAGGAGTTACAACATCAACAGAAATAATATCAAAATTAAGACAAAGAATAAAAAAGGAAAATGTAAAAGATGCAGAAGAAGTAAAAAAATTATTAAGAGAAGAAATGCAAACTATATTAGAAGTATGTGACAACACTTTGCATTTAGAAACAAAACCTTCTGTAATTCTTGTTGTAGGAGTAAATGGGGTACGGAAAAACAACTTCAATAGGAAAAATTGCAAACAAACTTCAAAAAGAACGGTAAAAAAGTAATGGTTGCAGCAGCAGATACATTTAGAGCAGCAGCAGTAGAACAATTAGAGGTATGGTCAAAACGTGCAAATTGTGATATAATTAAAAAAGATGAGGGCGCAGATCCAGCATCAGTTGTATATGAAGCAATAAAAAAAGCAAAAGAAAATAATATAGATGTATTAATCTGTGATACAGCAGGAAGGTTGCATAATAAAAAATATTTAATGGATGAACTAGAAAAAATCCAAAGAGTAATAGAAAAGGAACTTCCAAATGCTGATAAAGAATCATTACTTGTAATTGATGCAACAACAGGACAAAATGCAATAGAGCAGGTAAAAGCTTTTAAAGAAGTAAGCCATATAACAGGGCTAGTACTTACTAAATTAGATGGAACAGCTAAAGGCGGAGTTGTTATTGGTATCGTAAATGAAAATAAAATACCTGTAAAATTTATAGGTGTCGGAGAACAAATTGACGATATGGAAAGATTTAATGCAGAAGACTTTACTAAAGCTATTATTTAATGAAAATTAGAAAGGAGCAAAATAATTGGCAGAGAAAGAAAACATTACAAACGAAAGCAATACAAAAGAGCCAGAAAAGAAAAGCAAAAAATTTAGAACAAGGACAATAATTGTAATAATCGCTTTAATAGTATTTTTACTTAGTTTAGCAATAAGTTGCAGAGCAGATTATTTAGAATTGCTAGAAATAGGAGAAGAATATGTAGAAGTATTTACTCAAAACTTAAAGTATAGAGTATTTATTGCAGTAATCAATTTTCTATTTATATTTATAGCAATATCCATAACAAATAGTTTAATAAAAAAAGGATTAAAGAAATTTTTTGATGAAGAAAAAAGAGAAATGCCAAAACTTCCAAATAAGTCATTAGCATTAATAGGTGCATTAATAGGTGCAATGATAACACCAGATATGTTCCTAGAAAAAGTAATACTATTTGTAAACAATTCACAATTTGGAATTACTGAACCAGTATTTGGAATGGACATTGGTTTTTATATGTTTCAAGGTCCATTGCTAGGAGCAATATTATATTATTTACTAACAATGACAATAATTTTTACGGTTTATATAGCGGTATATTACATAATTGCATTTAATGTATATTTTGACGGAGTTGATGCTCAAACATTAAAAAACAACACATTTATTAAGCATTTATTATTTAATGCAAAAATAATAACATTATTAATCGTAAGCATAATACTATTTAATACACAAAATATTGTATTAGACGAATTTTTAACTCTTAATGACGGATTAAACACAAGCATTGTTGGAGCAGGAGTTGTAGAAACAACAATAAAATTATGGGGGTATAGAGTACTTAGCGTTATAGTCATATTATCAGTATTTATGGCAATACATTTCTTTAAGAAAAGCAGTGCTCAAAATGTTATAAAATCACTTGCCATAGTACCTGTATATTTAGTATGCCTATTTGTAGTAATGATAGGTTATAATATTCTATTTATTAATGGTAGAGAATTAGACCGAGAAAAATCATATATATCAACAAACATCGAGTTTACCAAAACAGCATATAATGTAAAAATAAATGAAGTAGATTTAGAAAGTACAGGAACAATAACTGTGGAAGAAGCAGAAGCAAATCAAGAAGTTATAAATAATACACCGGTTATGTCAGAAGCGGTTGTGCTAAATAATTTAAGACAAACTCAAACAAGTACAGAATATTATACATATAATGAAGCAAAACCAACTCTATATGGAGACAGATTAGTATATATATCAGCAAGAGAAATAAATAGCAAAAACACTACATATAACAGCAAAGCTGATGAATATACACACGGATATGGAACAGTTATAGTATCTGCAAATGAGACAGACGAAAACGGAAATGCAGTATATATTTCAAAAGATTTTGAAAATAGTGATATTGTAGAACCAAGAATATATTATGGAATGGAAACAAATAGTGTAATTACAGTATCAGAAAATAATAAAGAATTTGACTATCCACAAACTACAACTCAAAATGCAACTAATAGCTATGATGGAGAAGGTGGAGCAACACTTAATTTTTTAGATAAATTAGTACTTACAATAAGTGAAAAAAAATTAAGTATACTTGTGTCAGACAGTAATAGCAAAGTCTTATTAAATAGAAATATATTAGATAGAGCTAAAAAAGTTATGCCATACTTAATTTATGATGAAGAGCCATATATAGTAATTGGAGATGACGGGAATTTATATTGGGTAATAGACGCATATACAGTTTCTAATGAATATCCATATTCTCAAAAAACAAGAATTGAATATGAAAATAGTATGAGAGACATAAACTATATAAGAAATTCAGTAAAAGTAATAATAAATGCATATAATGGAGAAACAAATTTCTATATAACAGATAAAACAGATCCAGTGGTTATGGTATATAATAATATGTATAAAGGATTATTTAAAGAAGAAAGTGAAATACCAGAAGGAATATCAAAATATTTTACATATTCTAAATTCTTATACAATATTCAAGCAAATATTTTAAAAATGTATCATGATGTATCAGCAGATGTTTTATATAGAGGAAATGATGTATGGCAAATTGCCTCATATTCAAATCAAATAACAAGGACAGCTTCTACTGAAATGAAACCCACATATACAATGGTAAAGACAGTAGATTCAGCAGAAAGCAAATTAGGCTTGGTTACAGCATATAATATATACGGCAGAGAAAGTTTAAATGCATATTTGGTTGGAACTGTACAAAATGGAGAAAACATATTAACATTATATAAATTTATCAATAATAGCAGTGTTATAGGGCCAATGCAATTAGATAGCTTAATAGAGCAAGATGAAACTATTTCAAGAGAAATATCAAGCCTAAATGTAACAGGTACAAAAATCACAAAGGAAATGGTAATTGTACCAATAGATGAAAAATTATTATATATAGTGCCAATATATCAAACATCTTTAAACGAAACTAATAGTGCACCAGTGTTAAAAAAAGTTATAGTTGCATCTGGAAATAAGATTGCAATAGGAAATAAATTTAGTGAAGCGCTTGAAAATCTATTATCTCCAAAATATTCATTAAATATTGAAGTAGAAGATACAAGCACAATTGATGGAATAATAGATGAAATAATTAAGGCAAATAATAATTTATCAGAGTCTAATAATTCAAATGACTGGACACAAATGGGCAGAGACATAGAGGAACTTCAAAGTTTAGTAAAACAACTTGAAAGCATGATAAGGGAAGAAGAAGCTCAAAGTACGGAAAATGAAAACACAAATGTTATTGATAATGTTAATGTAGTAGATATCGAAAATGTAGTTGAATAGAAGAAAAGCAATTTATTATTATGGAGTTAATTATGAGAAATCCAATTTTAGTGATTGCCGCAATGGAAGATGCAGAACTTGGATATTTAAAAGAAAATTTAAAAGATTTAAGAATAAATAAAAATAATATTTGCACTTTTTATGAAGGGAAAATATTTGAAAAACCAGTTGTTTTGTGCAGCTCTAATATAGGAACAATAAATGTAGCTGCCTCAACAACACTTGCAATAGAAAAATATAATCCAATAGCCGTTATAAGTGAGGGAACAGCAGGTGGATATGGAGAAAGTATTCATAAAGGCAATATAGTTATTGGAACTGCATGTATAAATATAACATCTGCAAAGACAAATAAAAGAAAAAGTGGCGAAGGTGCAAATATAGAGGAATACAAATTAACTACATTTATTTGTGGAGAAGATGACAAACTGATATTACAAAAAGCAAGTGATTATTTGATAGAAAAAGCAAAACAAATGAAAAGAGATAATATGCATTTTGGAACAATTGGAAGCCGGAGATATATGGAATATGGAAGCGGATAGAGTAATGTTCTTACATAAAAAATATGGAATTTTGTGTGAGGATATGGAAAGCATTTCTGCATATACCATTTCTAATTTATATAATGTTCCAGTAATTAGTATAAGAGTTATATCTAATAATGAAATACTAAACGAAGAATATGAGAGAGACTTAGGAATAGAATCACAAAAAATTGTAAAAGAATTAATAAAGGTACTTTAAAATGAGGTTGCGATTTGCGA
>CALXJN010000033.1 GCA_944388635.1 uncultured Clostridia bacterium | reverse complement strand
AATTCCTCAAACACAATATAGTGGCTGGCAAACTTTTTATAGCTTAAAAAATGAATCTGGCAAGCTTCTTGCTCAAAATATTCAAAATGCATTAAACGAGACTATGAATAAGGAAAATTCTAGAGTTCCTAAGTCTATAAATAACATATACATCGTTGATAATGTAACTATTCCTCTTTGCCTTGTGGAATGTGGATTTTTATCTAACCAGAATGAACTTTCTAATCTTATGCAAGATGATTATCAAGATAAATTAGCATTTGGTATTTATTCTGGAATAAATGATTACTTTAAAACGAAATAACTGAATCTTGCAGTTTTGTTGTCAATTGGGATTCGTAAAATCCGGTCGTTTGGGACTTATCTAGAATCGCAAATTTTTTAAAAATTTGCGATTCTAGATAAGTCCCAAACTGCAATGTAAATGTAATTGACTGGAATTGCACAACAATCAAAAGGAAGTACTATATCAAAATTTATGTAGCGACGCGTAGCATGGAAGCGAGCTAAGAAACTGTTATGGCTTCGCCATTTACAGTTTCTTGCGAGGCGACCAACAAGTCGCAAATAAATTTTATATAGTACTTCCTTTTTTATACTAAGCCTTACAAAACCACCTCTATCTCATATATTCTTCCGTTATCTATAAGTTTTATTTTCTTTTCTTCTATTTTTTCTCCATTTACAAAAAATTCTTTTACTTCATTTATATCACTTTTGCTTACATTTTTTACATTTATATTATACACGCTTGATTTATACTCATACCTTATTCTATATTCATCCCATTCTTTTGGAATGCATGGTTCTAAACGTAAAACTCCATTTTCTATCTTCAAACCTAATATATATTCAATTCCTGCTTTATAATACCAACTACTTGAACCTGTATACCAAGTCCAGCCTCCTCTTCCGAAGTAAGTTTCCCGCTCCATATACATCTGCTGGGATAACATAAGGCTCAACCTTATATCTCATAATGAGCTCTTTTGTTTTTCCATGTTCTATTGGGTTTATCATTTCATACAAATCAAGTGCTTTATTGCTTAATTTAAGCATTGCTTCTGCAATTACTGCCCAAATTGCTGCATGTGTATACTGCCCTCCATTTTCTCTAACTCCTGGTAAATATGATTTTATATAACCAGGTTCGAGTAAGCCTTTTTCAAATGGTGGATCTAAGAGTTTTATTATTCCCGCTTCCCTATTTACCAAATAATTTTCTAAACTCTCCATTGCAATATATTTTTTGCTGTTTTCCCCAGCATTTGAAATCACAGACCAACTCTGTGCAATACTATCAATTTTGCATTCCTCATTGTTTGCACTTCCAAGTACTTCTTTAGTATCCATATAAGCTCTTTTATACCACCTGCCGTCCCATGCATTTGTATTTAAAGCTCTTTTTAGTTCATTTTTTATTTTTTCATACTTTGTTAAATAATCTGTTTTTCCAGCATTTTCGCATATCTTATCAAATCTATCTAAAATATTATATAGGAAAAATCCAAGCCATACACTCTCTCCGCTTCCCCTTATTTCCGAACAGTGCTAAAACCGTCATTCCAGTCACCAGAACCTATTTTAGGTAATCCATTTTCTCCAAAATCTAGTGATTTTTCTATTGCCTTTATACAATGGTTATATATACTGTCTGTTTTTTCGCTTTCCTCATATAAATCATATTTTTCATCCTCATTTGCACCTAAAACATTTCCCTTTATATATGGTGTTACTTCATCTAAAATGCTATAATCTCCTGTAAATTCTATATACTCACATACACAGTAAACAAGCCATAACAAATCATCTGAGAACTTAGTCCTAATGCCCCTTTTAGTCTCATCATGCCACCAATGTTCAACATCTCCTTCTTCGAATTGGTGCTTAGAGTGTTTTAATATTTGTTCTTTTAGTGTGTTTTCTTCTATGAATTTTGTAGAAAGCGTATCTTGTAATTGGTCCCTAAATCCATATGCTCCACCAGATTGATAATATCCGCTTCTTGCGTATAATCTACATGCAATTGTCTGATACATTGCCCAACCGTTTAGCATTATATCAAATGACTCTGCTGGTGTTCGTACTTGTACTTTTCTTAAAATACTGTTCCAATATTCTCTTTCCTTCCTTAGTTCTTCTTTTGTGTTTTCAACTATCTTATATTTGTTAACAATCTCACGAATTGCCTCTTTTTCCTCTTCTTCGCCTAGCATAAGCACAATCTTTTTATCTTCGTATTCTTCTAATTCTATTTCCAATTCGATTGCTATACATGATTTCGTTCCGAGTGAATTTTCTAAACTTAATTCTACTTTATCAAGTGCTTCTGGGTTGCTTAAATCTTTTCTCCCCACAAAATACAAGTCATTTCCTGTATATGATGTTATTTCTTCACTACTTGAAACATACACATTTTTAGATAAATTCTCTCCATAAATATTTTTTGCATATATGATGTTTTCCTTTGATTCTAAGTCTATAAATCCATTTGTTTTTATCTCATCTTCTCCGTAAAACTGGTTTTATATAATAAACAAGTTTTAGTTTTCTTTTTTCTGATGTTGTGTTTTTAAGCCTTATTATATTTAGTTTAACACTATCTTCTTTTGGCACAAAGACTTCTGCCTCCTGTATTATTCCAAGGCTTGCATGGTAATATTTAGCATAGCCAAAACCATAAGTTATATAATAATCATTTTCATCTGGCATTGGAGAAAAATTTAAACTCCAACTTTTTCCATACCCTAAGTCTTTTATATAAATTATCTCTGAAGGTATATCATTTGCTGGTGTGTTTGCCCAAGCGCTTATCCTATTTAATCTACTATTTTTATTAAATGTATATCCTCCCATATTGCTTGTTACAACTGTTCCAAAGTTTTTGTTTGCGAGTATATTGCTCCAAATAACTGGCGTGTTTTGATTTTTGTTTATTTTTATTACATATTCTTTTCCGTCTTCTGTAAAGCCTCCAAATGAATTAAAATATTTTAATTTCGTAAAATCAATATTTGGCTTTATTACATCAAATTTGCTAATATCTTCTGCTTTTACTTTTTCTTTGCCAACATTTTTTAACTTTGCTCTATATTCGTCTTCCATTTCCTTTATTTGGTCACTTATGCTTCCTTTATTCGCACAAATTATTATGTTAGCTCTAAACTTAAATAAGTCCTCGTCTTCAATCTCATTTTTATTTAATAAAAATATTCCTCCACTTACATTTTGCAAATATCCTATTTGCATATTTAATATCTCTTGTATAATTTGTTCTTTTACATATTGCTCATAAATATTTTTCTCATCGTCTAAAATTATCAAATCTGTTTTTATTCCTTTTACTCTAAAATATTCATGCGCTTTTAAAGCTTCTTTTACTACATATACATCATTTACTGATTTAATTAATACTAATATTATTGGTAAATCTCCTGATATTCCGTATTTCCAAAAATCACTTTGCTTATACGTTTTTTTAGGTAAAGTAGATAAATATACTTGTTTCATAGGATTTTGGAAGACAATATATGGAACTAGTCTCTGAAATGTCATTAAATCATGGCTATTTAGTGACAAGTACCTTGCTTCTTCCTCTGCCTTTGCTCTTGCTACACTAAATTCTCTTTTTACATTTTCTTGTATTCTATAATATTTTAAATTTTTTATAACTTCTTCCTCTTCTTCTGACACACTTATTATTAAATTTAGCGTAATTTCCTCATTTTCTTTTAATTTTACTATGCGCTTTAGAGCCATACATGGTTCTGTGACAAGTCCTATTTCTTTGCTAAAAGGTATTCCCTCTTCTATCATTTTATATGCTTTTGATGCATCTATTTCATATTCTAGTTCTCCTGAATTTGCATTTTCCACGAATAGATTACAACCTAAATGCATTTCTTTTATATTTCCTCTTTTATTTCTTTTTATCAACACATCTTTATCTTCTGATAAACTATATTTTAAAAATAAATTATTAAAAGCAGGGTGTGCAATATCATCTTCCATTTTTGATAATACAGGCTCAAAAATAGACGTTATTTCTAATGTTTCTTCCTTATTTGAATTATTTTTTAACTTTATACTTCTAATTTCTACTCCCGGTGTTTCTGCAACTATTATTTTTGTCTTAGCCTCTATCCCTTCTCTTTCCTTTGTAAATTCAATTTTATCTTCAGAAAATGCTACTTCATATTTACTTTTATCTGCGTCTTTGTAATCATAACTTGTTTTCCAAATGCTATTATTTCTAATATTTTTTATATAGAAAAATATTCCGCTGTGATATATCTTTTGTTTCCTTATATTTATTTATTAGAATGTCTTTGTATTTACTATATCCTTCCCCCTTATCATTTACACATATCATATAATCTTCATTTGCGATAACATTTGCTTTTCTTAAGTTTTCATCTATTTTTGTATATGCAACTTCTACATAATTATCAAAACCTGTATATTTTATCTTCCTTGTTTTCTCTTTCTTGTCTTTTGTAATTAACATATCTTTTGGCATTCTCTCTTGAAGTAATATATCTATCGCTTGTATTTCTGGATTTTTCATAAACCTTTCTTGCAATATATTGTTATTTATAAGGTTATCAATCGAAAGTAAAATCAAAGCTTGGTGATGTGCCATATAAGTCTCAACAACGGCTCTGTTCTTTCCTTTCGGGAGCCTTGACGGCGTATAATCTATTGATTCATAAAAACCGTATTTTCCATACATTCCTTCTTTTTCAAGCCTTCTTAAATTTGAAAGTACTTCCTTTGGGTAATCAGTTATTGCTAAAATTGTTCCATAACTCGAAACTACCATTTCATCTGCGAGCCCTCTTTTTAGTCCTAGCCAAGGTACTCCAAATGCTTTATATTGATAATTTGAGTTTAAATCTTTTAAATTAAATGCCGCTTCTGATATGCCCCATGGTATTCCGAAGTTTATTTGCATACTTTTGCTGACTCA
This sequence comes from uncultured Clostridia bacterium, assembly GCA_944388635.1. GTDB lineage: Bacteria > Bacillota > Clostridia > TANB77 > CAG-508 > JAAWPK01. The sequence goes on along the minus strand of CALXJN010000033.1, from coordinate 8,286 downwards.
TTATCATAAATTTGCATGATTCATCTAGTAAGCTTCCCTTATGCCTTTTTATATTAATATTTGGCATTAGATATTCAAAAGCTGTTCCAGACCACGAAATTAAGCCCTTATATTTATCTATTTTCGTAAGAGTTCTACTTAAATTATTCCAATGTTTTGCTTCAACATCTTTTTTTGCAATCGCAATTAAACTTGCCTGCCTTGCTTCTGTTGCAAGTAAATCATAATACGTGTCTGTTAGTTTATTTTCTTCTATATTAAATCCAATTGATAAAAGTCTATTTTCTTTACTATATAAATATGAAAAGTCAGTCTCTTCTATCATTTTATCTATTGCGCATTTTATTTTTTCTACTCTTTCTCTATATTCACTATCCAATTTTTCTTCTAAAAACATTTTTAATGTATATAAATATCCGCACGAAATTTCCACTATCTACTGTTGATACATATCTCGGAATAAGTGGTTTCAATGTTTTGGTATTATACCAGTTATATAAATGCCCATTCCATTTTTCTAATTTTTCTATTGTTTCAATAGATTTTTCTAAGCTTTCAATTGTTTTATCTAAATTTATAAACTTTAAGTCATATGCTGCAACTATAGTAAGAAGCCCAAGACCAATATTTGTTGCAGATGTTCTTTGTACAATTTTTTCCCTTCTACTTTCTTGGAAATTATCTGGTGGCAAGAAATTATTTTGTTTATTCATATATTCTGAAAAATATTTCCACGTATCTTCTGAAACCTTTTTGATATACTCTAATTCTTCTTTATTTAGTTTATCTACGCTTTTTCTTGCTTCTTCTACTTTACTTATGTTCCACATAACAAATGGGCTTAAAATCCAAATTAGAGCAAATGCAAGTAATATAATATTATCTTCTTTAAAAAGCAAACTTAAAACTATTAAAATAACACCTGCAACTACATTTGGAAGCATTAACAAATACATTGATTTTACATCTTTTTTGTTTTGCTTTTCCGCTTCTTCTGATGTTATCCATTCTAGTAAATGCTCTTTTGTGACCTTCATTCTGTATATTGTCTTTATTATTGCCACAAGTGATAAATATGCTTTTGTTGGAAGTGTCATAATCGAGATTATCCCTCTATATATGCTTGCTGCTAAACCGTCAATTTTTTTAGTAAATTTTTTCTGTGTTTTCACATTTTCTTTTCTAAAAATAATATGGTTTAATATATCTATAATGCTAGATATAGTTATACTTAAAAAGCTTATTAAGACAAATGGAAAAATTTTTATATTTGTAAATATTTTTACACCTAGTAAAAAAACTAAGTTTATAATGCAAAATATTTCAACTAGACTTCTTCTTAAATTATCAAAAATTTTATATTTAGATAATTTGTTTAAATCTCCCGATTTTAGCCATTTTGCGATTTGCCAATCTCCTCTTACCCACCTTAAAAGTCTTGACATGTATGAACTATATGTGCTTGGGTAACCGTCTAAAAGCATAATATCTGAACTTAATCCACATCTTAAATAACAGCCTTCTAGTAAATCGTGACTAAGTACAGTATTTTCTGGTATTTTATTTTTCATTACTTTACAAAAAACTTCTAAATCATATATCCCTTTTCCTGTATATATTCCCTCTTCAAAATTATCTTGATATATATCTGATATTGCATTTGTGTATGAATCTACTCCTCCGTCTCCTGCAAATATCTCTGTAAATTTACTCTTAAAGCTTGATTCAAGCTCTATTCCGACTCTTGGCTGAATAAGTCCAAATCCCTTTATTACAACTTTTTTCTTTTCATCTATTTCTGGCTTATTTAAAGGGTGTGCCATTGCTTCTATCAGTTCTATACCCGAATTTAATGTAAGATTTGTATCTGCATCTAAAGTGATTATATATTTTATCGCTAATTCTTCTTCATATCCTTCCATGGTATTTACTGCAAATGTATTTTGATGTGTATTAATTTTTTCTTTTACTAAGAATTCATTTAGTTCTGTCAAAAGTCCTCTTTTTCTTTCCCAGCCTAAGTAACACCCTTCTTTCTTATTCCATATTCTTTTTCTATATATAAAATTAAATCTTTTTGCTCCCTCTTTTGGATATTTTTTATTTAATCTTTCTATTTCTGATAAGCCTATATTTTTAATTCCCTCATCATAATCTTCTTTTTCTTTGCTTCCTGATGTACAGTCTCCAAGTATTGTAAAATACATATTATCAGATTTATTAGCCAAATAATATACTTCTAACTTTTCTGCAAGTTTTTTTACCTTTTCTCCGACTTTCAATAATTGTTGGTATTACAACCATTGTGGCATTTTCCCTGCCTATGCCTTGGCTTAAATCCATTTTAGGTATAAGCTTTGGTTTTACAATTTTTCCTAAAATATTTTGCATAATTTTTATTATAATTTCTGATAAAGGAATAAGGATAAGTGTTGCTTGAATAATGCTTAAAATCACATTTTTTGAAACAGCGTAAAATAAATAGCCAATTCCTATAGATATAATTATCGAAAGCAAAATTGTTCCATAAATATATAAGTTTGTTCTTTTTTTGATTTTAGTATCTAAATCTTCTGCTTTTAGTTCTAGGCTATTATATAGTTTCTCTTCTCCATTTTGTATTAAATAATATCCAATATGCCCTTTTTTGGGCTCTTGCTTTTCTAAATTTGCAAGTTCTACTATCTTTTTTGCAATATATATTTCAGAAATCTTAGTTTTTTTTGCAATTTCTTTTACTCTATTCCTATAATATTCCTTTGTTTTATAATCCATTTTCTCATATATGCCTGCTGGATCTTGTTTTAGAACTTCTTCAACACCATTTATTTTTTCAAATATCTCTAGAAAATTCATTCTTTGAAGAGCATGAATACTTTTAATTGAATTGCCAATTGATACTTTTTTAAGCGCAATATCAAAATGCTCTTTTTTTATAACCTCTTGTAAGTTTAACCCTTGCTTACTTATCTCTTCATCTAATATATTTAAATATGGTATAGCCTTTTTTCCATATTGTTTAAGTCTGTATGACATATATTCGATAAACGTGTATTTATTTTCACTATATGCTTGTACCTTTTTTATATATTCATGTGAAGGTACTTTGAATTTTAGTTCTTCTTTTGATTTATTTTCAACTAATCTTTCTATTATGCTTTCAACCTTAATTTTCTGCATTTGGGAAGCATATATCTTGGTGCATATATCTTTTATTCTCTCTATTAATGCGATTTTAAAAAATAAGTTTATATCCCAAATTTCTTCCATATTTAATGTTTTTTTATTTTGATAGCTTATCAAATACTCTTCTAAATCTTTTGCTTTAAGTATTCCGTCTGTAAAACTTACAATTTCTTCTGCTAAAATGTATATCCTTGCATAACCTTGATACTTTCCAGTAGATATTCCAACAAAATTTGTATATTTTTTTAGAGTTAAATTTTTCCTTACTTCTTTAGCTGTTTCCTCAATCACATAATAATTATCAAGTAGCCATTCTCCTGCTTGATGTATAGTAATACCAAGTTTTAGGTGTGAATTTAATAGTTCGTATGTTTTTGTAATGTATTCAAAATTTTCTTCCATTTCTGGTACGGGATATGTCTCTTTGTTAGATTTTGCCTTTAATGTGTGGTCTGACGCAAGGTTTTCCAAATATTTTTTTAGTTGCTCTTTGTCCAAAACAATTCCTTTTATATCCGATAATCTCAAATTTTCCGCCTCACTTTTTTGTTTTTACTATATTCTTTCCAAGGCTACCAAATTTTATACAAAAAAAGAACTTAAGGTGAAGGCCTTAAGTTCTTTTTTGTTTTTATGTTAAGGTTTACTCTGTTTTTGGTTTTAGTACGAATTTCTTGATTAGTACTATTCCGACTGCTAGGATTACAAGTACTGCAAGTACGATTATTAAGTTTGATGTGTAATTTTGTACTATGTTTAATCCTGTTGGTGCGTGAATTACTATTGTTTCTGATTTAGATGTTGCAAGTGTTGGATAATATGGATCTACAATATCTGGTATCCATTTATTTTCTGATGTTTCTGGTGCAATGCTTCCGTTTACATCATATCCTTCTATATCTATTACTTTACCAGAGTCACTGTGTATCATTGTAATTTCTACTAAGTTTGAGTATTCATAGTCATTTGTTTCTGTACTTGTTGTTGCAAGTACTTTTGATAATGTAAGTGTTGTTGTTGCTGTTTCTCCTGGTAATAGTCTAGTGTATAGTGCATTATCGTTTGTTCCTCTTATATATGTGTTATACTTGCTCATCAATTCTGTATTAAATTCACGGTATGCATTGAAGTCGTCGAGTCTTGTTAATTCCCAGTCTCTATTTATTTCTTGTCCTGCTTTATTTGTTTGTGTGAAGTTTAGAGCTGGATCTATATAGTCTACGATGTTTGTTGCAGCTGTTCTGATTTCTATTCTTTCGTCATTTCCTCTGCTGTATTTTTCAAGTGTATAGTTTTCTCCGTTTCCGTCATGGTAAAGGATTGTACCTTCTCCTCTATCTCCTTCGTATAGTGGTATCTTTGTATAATCTTCTCCATAATATATTACTGCAACTGGTTCTTCTCTGCCTTCACTGTAAATATATTTTATTGTGTCATATTCACCGTCATTTGATACTGTTAATGTATACGTAATTTCAACTGTTGCACCATTTAATAATTGCTCATCAAATAGTGTTTCAATTAATCCGTCTCTATATGTCATTGATATGTAGTTTAGTAACACTATGTTTTGATATTGGTCATCATTTAAGTATGTTACATTTCCTGCTTTATCAATGTTTGCATCTAATTGTAATGAACCGTCTTGTAAGTAAATCTTAATATTTGATACATATTTATCAATATTTAAGTCTGCGAATGCTCTTGGTGTTACACCGAAGTCTACATTCATAACTTTGTATGGATAGAATGTGTTTTCTCTATCTCCTTCTGTTACAGGTTTTACATATTCGATTTCTAGGTTTAATGTAGATGTATAAGCATAAATTACATCTTTATGTCTATATGTTTCTACTTCTAGAACACCGTCATATTCATAATCTGAAGATGTAGAAGGTTCTTCTGTATTTTCAATTACTGCATTAATTTGTTCTACTCTACTCTTTGGATCATCATATGCATCAGAATATCTTGTTTCTTCATCAGCGTCATACCAATACTTTGTATCATCTGTCTTATCATTTGCGATTGTTGATTCATAGTATTGTCCGTTTACTTGAAGTCTTTCTCCTACAGTGTTTGTTGTCTTTCCTCTTACGTCTTTATCTTCTTCACCGTAGATAAATCTGATTACATAGTTACCTGCAATATATGATGTGAATTGGTAATCACCATTTTCACCTGTTGTATGTTTACCTCTTACTATTTGAGTTCCGTCATCACATAACTCTACAAGTTCAACTCTTAGGTCTGCTAAGCCATTTTCTTGTATGTATGTTAGAAGTCCCTCATAGCTTTGAAGGTTTGTTGCTGTTTTTACTTCGTCTGTTATTGCTTCCCATACACTACCATGGATTTCTCTTATATATCCACTGTTTGTAAGTGTTAAGCTTACATACCAAGCATCGTCTTCTCTTACATCTGTCATTCTACCAAGTGCAAGTCTTACTTTACGAGCATTCTCTGCTGTTCTATTATTTACAAATGCAGAATATGCTGATTGATATTCTGTTTTATATTCTTCAAACTCTGGTATACTGAAGTTTCCTGGTCTTGAGTCTGCGTCTAAGTATCCGTCTCTTGTCATATAACCGTTTATTTCAGCATAATTTCCGATTTCCCATGTTCTTGAATATTCTGATACATTCTTGTCTGTATATAGTTTGTTATATAAGTTTGCAGAGGCCTCATCCATTTTGAATGTTAATCTTATCTTTAATACATCTCCGTCTGTCATCATATAACCACTATTAAATCTTACAAACAATTCTTTATATTTGTCTCCACTTGCATTTGTATAGCTTGTATTTTCTCTATCTTGTTCTGTTAGTCCATATCTACTTGATTCTGAGATTGTAACTGAACTTGTAATATCTACTCCGTTAAGTGTTACGCTATAACCTTGTAATATATTACCTTGTGTTGTTGTATACTGTGGTGCCCATGAGAATTTATTGTTATAGTATTCTGCCATTTCAACTAATGCTGTTTCAGTCATTGTAGCATTTGTTACTGTTGTCTCATATGTCATATAGAATTCTACTTGGTCATCTGTATAATATGCAACACCGTCTGTATTTTCTTCTTTACAGTAGTTATAATCTTCTTCATAGATATATTGATGATATCCTGTTGCATTTGTATACATATTGTATACTGTATCATATCCATTCATTGATACTCTTGTATCTACTATATCAGTTATTAATGATAGGTCTGTTGAATCTCTTTCAACTAATCCTAAATGAACTTGTAATTGTCCCGGATATGCTGATTTTAGTGTATCTCCTGCAAATTCAATATCTCCAGATTCTACGTTCATTGTATTTTCGTCTATCATAAATCTTTCGCCTGCATAGTATGGATATAATCCGTTTGCAGTTTCTGAGCTTATTCCACCTTGTTTTGATGAATATCCTGCATATGCTGTTATATAGCTATCTTTTATGTAGTCAATCTTATTTTGGATTTCTACATCATCTGGGTGGTTTGCAATTACCTCTGAATAGATAGATTCCATACTTGGGTAAGAACCATTGCTATTTATATATGCATGTGTTCTGTCAGCTATTTCCTCATAAATACTTTGAATTGTATAATAGTCAAATGCCTTTGTTGTTGAGCCAATTTCTTTGTATTTACTGTTTAGTGCTGTTCTATCTCCTGATAGTTCAGAACCTTTTGAAGTTAATGCCCATTCATCTGAATTGTATTCTGCTTCACTGCTTACTGTTGTTGTATATTCAATACCATTATACTTAAATTCTACATAGTATTCTTCGAATGGATCTACTCCCATGAATTCATAATATCCATTTTTATCTGTCATTGTAGGGTTTGTACGTATTTCTCCTTCTTTTTGTACAAGCTCTGCAAGTGTTCCGTCTTTCTTATATAATGTAACTTCTACACCATATAATAACTCTTCGTTTTCATCTAATAGACCATTTGATTCATTTTCATTTTCCTTAGTTGTTGTTTGGTCTAAGAACACAGTACCTGCAATTGTCATGAATATTGGATCTGGTTCAGGTTCTGGTTTATCTGGTATGTCTGGTATATCTCCTGTAAAGTCTTCTATTACAACTTGTACTATATCTCCACTTTTATCTTGACTTTCTAATACTTGAGTTGTAAGTGTTGTAACTGTTCTCATTATATCTTCATCATTTTGTTCGATATAATCTGCAAGCCAAGCTAAAACATCGTTATAGTCTAAGTCTGTATTTTGCATTTGTTCTGTTATCCAGTTTTGTAAGAATGTTTGTATATATCCGCTAAGTTCATCAAATTCGATTTCACCTGTTGCGAATTTATATATATTATCTCTTACACTATCATATAAGTATTGTACTATAACCTCACTATCTGTATATTCTGTATATTCTACAAGATTTCCTGCTACATATTCTAAGGTTATGTCTTTACTTTCTGAGGTCATCGAGAATGCTCCGTCAACCGAAATCTCGACAACATTTAAGGTTATTGCTCCAGTATAGTTTGTTATATCAAAGCCATTATCCATATTCTTAAAGTCTTCTACTGTTAAGTCTAGTACACCACCTTGAGTTTGTCCTCTTATGATGTTTGCTTTGTTGTCTATTAATTCTCCATAATTTCTAACACTTCCGTCTGCATTAAATACTGCTCCTTCTGGATCTGTGTATGCTACATGGATTTCAAAATATGCTTCTTCAATTAAATTGTTATTACTATCTACTTTTGCAATTTGTATTTTAGGTGTTCCGCCTTTGTGGTCATATATTGTAATTTTTGCTGTGTTTCTTCCACTATCTAGACTTGTTTCACCTGAGCCTGCAGCTCCTGTTATAACACCTTTTTCTATTACTAATGTCAGAGTTGAAGTTTCTTGTGTTATTGCATGGTTCGCTGGTGCTGCTGTTTCTTTTATTGTGACATTTACAATTCCTGTGAAGTATCCAAGGTATACTCCTTTTTGTTTAATATCATATGTTGATATTCTTGCAAATCCAAGTACATTTGTTACTTCTGTGAATTTTATTCTGTCTATTTCAATATCATTATCATAAAGGTCTATACCAACGATATCCATTGTTACATCAAATCTTGCACCGTATA
>CALXJN010000032.1 GCA_944388635.1 uncultured Clostridia bacterium | reverse complement strand
CAACTTATGGGACCTATAGGAATATCTTCACTTGTAGCAGATACAAACGGATTTCTTGATTTTATATATGTTTTAGCATTAATATCTTTAGCATTAGGTGTTACAAATTTATTGCCTATACCACCTCTTGATGGATGGAAGGTTATTGTATATTTAATAGAAGCAATAAGAAGAAAACCTATGAATGAAAGAATACAAATAAATATAGAATCTTTTGGATTTATTTTAATGATTTTATTATCATTATATGTTGCATACAATGATGTTCTGAGAATATTTTAAAATATATCTATTGTAATATTTATGATAAAATATTATAATAGATATTAACATGCGGGTATAATTTAGTGGTAGAATGTCATGCTTCCGACCTGATAGCGTGGGTTCGATTCCCACTACCCGCTCCAAATTCTAACAGTTTACGAACTGCAAAAGTTTGTAGGTTGTTTTTTTATTCTCTTTCTGGAAAGAAGGAGATTTTTTTATGCTTAAATTTAAGATAATACAAGAATTAGAACCGGAGTTATTGGAAAACATTAAAAATTATAATTACACAACTAAAAATGGAAAGATTAATTTACAAAGCAAAATAAAGCAGCATTATACTCATTTAATAGTATTGATATAAATAGAAAAAATATATAAAATTAGATAAAAACTTGACAGCTACAAACAAATGTTTTACAATATTAACAATCTAATGCAAGGATGTGAATATATGGAAGAAAACAAATTATCAATACAAAATGAAATATCTAATGAAGAAATAAAAAATTTAATATATACCATAAGAGGAAAACAAGTAATGCTAGATAGTGACGTAGCTATGTTATATCATTATGAAACTAAAAATATAAACAAAGCTGTAAAAAGGAATATTGATAGATTTCCAGAAGATTTTTGTTTTCAGCTTACTAGGGATGAAATGGATAAAATGTGGTTCCAAAATGGAACCACATCAAAGGGAGAAAAGAATAAATATAGAAGTGAAAAATATTTACCCTATGCATTTACAGAGCAAGGAATAGCAATGTTGTCAGGAGTATTAAAAAATGATATTGCAATAGAAGTAAGTATAAATATTATGAGAGCATTTATAGAAATGAGAAAATTTATAAATACTAATAAAAATTTATTTGAAAAAGTAATTAACATTGAAAACAAAATGGATAAAAAATTCGTTGAGCAAGACAAAAAATTTGAAATATTATTTAATCAATTACAACATGAAGAAAGTCTAAAACAAAGAATATTTTTTCAAGGACAAATATACGATGCTTATAGTCTTATTGTAGATATTATAAAAACAGCAAATAAAAAAATTTTAATTATAGATAATTATATTGATGACAGTGTTTTGAAAATGTTAACTAAAAAGAAGAATAATGTAGAAGTAGTTATTTTAACATCTAACAAAAGTAATATCCAAAATATAGATATTCAAAAATTTAATAAGGAATATCCTATTCTAAAAATTGCTAAAACAAATAAATTTCACGACAGATTCATTGTTTTAGATAATGAAGAAATGTATCATTTAGGCGCTTCCATAAAAGATTTGGGTAAAAAGTGTTTTGGGATTAATAAAATAGAAGATAAAGAAATTATAGAAAAAATTATTAAGTTTTGATTATCAAATATGACACTGTTCTTTTCCTATAATCTCTCTACTATCTTTGGCAGAAATATAATAATTCCCGCAATTGCTGAAGCAATTGCTAATATTAAAACTGCTCCTGCTGAAATATCTTTTGCAAGCTTTGCTTTTTCGTTTATTTCTGGCATAACCATATCTACTATTGTTTCTAAAGCTGTATTAAATAGTTCTGCGCTAATTACAAGTGCAAATAATATTGTACAAACAATCCATTCTATTGCACTAATTTTAAAAATTATTCCCCAAATTATAACAATAATCATAATTATAACATGAATTTTCATGTTTCTCTCTGATTTAAACGAAGACGCAATTCCCTCAAAAGCATATTTAAAACTGTTTATTAATTTCTTAACTTCCATTTTTTTATCCATAACTCTACTACCTTCAAATATCTATACAAAATTATCCTAATTATACCATTCAAATTCCCAATCAAGAATCTTTACTGTATCTCCTTCTCTTATTCCTAAGTTTCTTAATTTTTCATCTACTCCTAACATGTACAAACTTTTTTGGAGATAATGCATTGATTCTCTATCTTGTATGTTTACTTTTCTCATAAGCTTTTCAATTGCAGGTCCTGTAACTATAAAATTATGTCCTTGAATTTCTACATCAAAAATTTTATCATCATCTTTTAATGTATATACTACTTTATCTTCAACTTCTATTAAATCTTCTTTTGGAAGTTTTTTAAGTTCTTCTGCAACATATTTCATGAGTTCATCTATTCCTTGTTTTGATGCAGCAGATATCTTAAATATCTTCATATTTTCTTTTTTAGCTACTTTTTCAAGTTCATTGTATAATTCTTCATCTTGCATTATATCTATCTTATTTGCAACAATTATTTGCTCTCTTTTACTTAATTTTTCGTTATACTTTTTCAATTCTTCTTGAATTATATAAAAATCTTCTACTGGTTTTCTTCCTTCAATTCCTGAAACATCTATAAAGTGTAAAAGTAACCTTGTTCTTTCTATATGCCTTAAGAATTGTATTCCAAGACCTACTCCTTCACTTGCACCTTCTATTATTCCCGGAATGTCTGCAATTACAAAGCTATCTCCATATTCTGTTTTAGCAACCCCGAGATTTGGTATTATTGTTGTAAAGTGATAGTCTGCAATTTTAGGTGTTGCAGATGTTACAATTGAAAGAAATGTTGATTTTCCGAACATTTGGGAAACCTATTAGTCCAACATCTGCTAAAAGTTTTAACTCTAATATTATTTCTAATTCTTTTCCCTTTTCTCCATCTTGTGCAAACCTTGGTGCTTGTCTTGTAGACGTTGCAAAATGTGAGTTTCCCTTTCCTCCTCTTCCTCCTGGAAGTATTAATTCTTTTTGCCCCTCTTCTGATAAATCTGCAATAACTTTTTCTGTCTTTGCATCTTTTACAACTGTTCCTCTTGGAACTTTTACATATAAATCTTGTCCTGCTTTTCCATAACAGTGGTTTCCGCTTCCGTTTTGTCCATTTTCTGCTTTAAATTTCTTTTTATATCTAAAGTCTACAAGGGTATTTGCATCTGGATCTACGACAAAGTAAATGCTGCCTCCATTACCTCCATCTCCTCCGTCTGGTCCTCCTGCTGCTACATATTTTTCTCTTCTAAAGGTAATTGCACCATTTCCTCCGTCTCCAGATTTAATTATTATTTTGGCATAGTCTGTGAACATTCTTTTCTTCCCTTCCATTGTTTGTTTCATTTTTATAATTGCAAAAGAATTGTGCTTTTGGCTATGCTGAGGTTGTTAAGGCTTCGCCTGTTACAACCTCAGTATGCAAAGCTGGCAAACAAGCAAGAAAACCGGAGGCGTGCTTTTTGCACGTTGATGCTGAGGCTGTTAAAGCTTTGCTTGTTACAGCCTCAGTACGCAAAGCCGGATTTTCATAGCGCAGTTTAACAACGCCAAAACGCAATTATTTTGCAATTTATATAAGTCCTATCTTATCATACACATCTTTCAAAGTCTTAGCAGCTTTTTCTTCTGCTTTATTAGCTCCTTCAACATATATTTCTTTAAGATAATCAGGATTTGCAATTAAGCTTTTGTATTCACTTTGTAAAGGCTTCAATTCTTCTATTACACATTCTGCTACTTTTTTCTTGAAGTCTCCGTATCCTTTTCCTGCAAATTCTTCTTCTACTTCTTCATTTTTCTTTCCAGTTATTGCTCCATATATTGAAATTAAATTACTAATTCCTGGTTTATTTTCTACATCATATCTTACAACATTCTCAGAATCTGTAACTGCTCTTTTAAATTTATTCATTATAACATCTGGTTCATCATTTAAAAATACACTATCATTTGGAATACTTGAACTTTTACTCATTTTACTTGTTGGTTCTTGAAGTCCCATAATACGAGCCGCAACTTTTGGAATGTAACCTTCTGGTAGCTTAAATGTTTGACCATATATGTTATTAAATCTTTCTGCTATATCTCTTGTTATCTCTAAATGTTGTCTTTGGTCTTCTCCAACAGGAACTAAATCTGCTTGATATAGTAATATATCTGCTGCCATTAGCACTGGATATGTAAATAATCCGCTATTTATATTATCTGCATGTTTTGCTGATTTATCCTTAAATTGTGTCATTCTTGAAAGTTCTCCCATGTATGTATAGCAATTTAAAACCCATGTAAGCTCTGCATGTTCTGGAACTTGTGACTGTATAAAAATATGGCTTTTCTTTGGATCTATTCCTGCTGATAAATATAAAGCAAGGAGATTTAATGTGTTGTTTCTTAATGTCTCAGGATTATTTCTAATTGTTAGAGTATGAAGATTTGCAATCATATAGTAGCATTCATAATCTTCTTGCATCTTTTTCCAGTTGCTTATAGCCCCTAAGTAATTTCCAAGTGTTAAATTTCCCGTTGACTGCACACCACTTAATATAACTTTTTTATCCATTTTCTCTTCTCCTATCTTTTATATATTCTTATGTGAAAATTAGATTTTCTCAAAGCTTTACTCTTTAGAAAATCTTCTTTTCGTCTTTATAAATTAATTATTTCATGTTTTCTTTTTCTATTTCTGAGATTAAATTAACTCTTGCCTCATGTCTTCCACCTTCAAATGGTGTTGCTAAAAATTGTCTTACAATGCATATTGCGTCATTTACTGTTATATAATCTGCACCAAGTGCTAGCATATTTGCATTATTATGCATTCTTGCAAATTTTGCTGTTTGTTCTTCATAGCATAAAGCACATCTGACATTTTTAAATTTATTTGCAACCATTGACATACCTATTCCTGATCTGCATATAAGTATTCCTGTATCTGCTTTTTTAATAGAAACATCTTTTGCCACTTCTTTTGCAATGTTTGGATAGTCTACACTTTCTTCTGAAAAAGTTCCTTTATCCTCATATTCTATTCCTTTTTCATCGAAATATCTTTTAATTTCCTCTTTTAATTTAAATCCTCCATGATCTGAACCAATAACTATCATAATTTTACCTCCTATTAATCAACAACATAATTTTTTATTTCTTTTTCTATTTTTTCCTTAAATTCTCCTATGCTCATCTGTCCCATATCTCCTGTTTTTCTTGAGCGAACACTTACCTTATTACTATCTGCTTCTTTTTCTCCTAAAACAAGCATGTATGGTACTTTTTCCATTTGAGCTTCTCTAATTTTATATCCTATCTTTTCATTTCTTTCATCTAATTCTGTTCTTATGCCTAATTCTTCTAATTCATTATTTAATTTTTTTGCATATTCTAGTTGATTATCTGTTATTGGAAGTATTTTCACTTGAACTGGTGCAAGCCACATTGGGAAAGCTCCTTTTGTTTCTTCTATTAAAAATGCTAAAAATCTGTCAAATGTTCCAAGTATTGCTCTATGTATAACTACTGGTCTGTGCGCTGCTCCGTCTTCTCCAATATATTCTAGTTCAAATCTTTGTGGTAATAGGAAGTCTAATTGGCATGTTGATATAGTTACATCATGTCCTACGGCTGTTTTTATTTGTACATCAAGTTTTGGTCCATAGAAAGCAGCCTCTCCTTTTGCTTCATAAAAGTCTAATTTCATTTCTTGTAATATGCTTCTTAGCTGTGTTTCTGCCATTTCCCACATATCATCATCATCAAAATATTTTTCTTTATTTTCTTTATCTCTTAATGATAATCTAAAAGAATAATCTTTAAATCCAAAATCTTTATATACAGAAAGTATTAACTCTACAACTTTTCTAAATTCTTCTTTTATCTGGTCTGGTCTTACAAACAAATGCGCATCATTTTGGCACATTTCACGTACTCTTTCAAGTCCGCAAACACTACCACTATCTTCAAATCTAAAGTCATGTGCAAGTTCTCCAATTCTTATTGGTAATTCTCTATATGAATGCATTTTGTTTTTATATATTAACATGTGATGTGGGCAATTCATTGGTCTTAATACTAATTCCTCTGTATCCATTTTTATTACTGGAAACATATCATCTTTGTAATGGTCCCAATGTCCACTTGTTTTATATAAATCTACATTTGCCATTGAAGGTGTATATACATGCTTATACCCTAATCTTACCTCTTTATCTTGTATATACCTTTCAAGCAATCTTCTTACTGTTGCTCCATTTGGTAAATACATAGGAAGACCTGAGCCTACAAGTGGATGTGTCATAAATAGTTCTAAGTCTTTTCCTATTCTTCTATGATCCCTTTGTTTTGCTTCTTCTAAGTCTTGTAAATATTTATCTAATTCACTTTGCTTTGGGAAAGATACTGCATATATTCTTTGTAGCATCTTATTTTTCTCACTTCCGCGCCAATATGCTCCAGAAGATGATAATAATTTTACTTTGCCTACTTTGCCTGTGCTTGTTAAATGAGGACCTGCACAAAGGTCTGTAAATTCTCCTTGTTTATAGAATGATATTTCTTCTCCTTCTGGAAGTTCTTCTATTAGTTCTACCTTATATGGTTCATCCTTCATGAGCTCTATTGCCTCATTTTTAGGTAAAGAAAATCTTGTAATTTCCAAGTTCTCTTTTATTATCTTTTTCATTTCTTCTTCTATTTTTTGTTTATCTTCTTCTGAAAATGGGGTTTCGGTATCGAAATCATAATAAAATCCTTCATCTATTGCAGGTCCGATTGCAAGTTTAACTTTTGGAAATAGTCTTTTTACTGCTTGTGCCATTATGTGTGATGTTGTATGCCAATAAGCTTTCTTTCCTTCTAAACTATTTTCAAAAGTCAAAATTTCTACATTGCAGTCTTCCTCTAACTTAAATCTTAAATCTTTTACTTCTCCGTCTATTAAAACAGCTGTCATATTTCTTGCTAAACCTTCGCTAATACTTTTTGCAAGTTCTAAAGCAGAAATTCCATTTTCTACTTCTTTTTTACTTCCGTCTTTTAATGTTATGTTAATCATACCGTTTTACCCCTTTCTCTTTCTTCAATGTATTTTTTAATTATACTACAAATTTTAAGTAAAATCAACACAAATATTATTCCTGTAAATATACCCAAAGAGTCAATAAATACGTCTAAAGCTTTTGCACTTCTACCGTGGGATAAAATATTGGTGCACTTCATCTGTTATTGCATAAAAAGTACCAATTGCTTGTGAGATAAATATTTTTTTCTTTATATCTAATTCATATGTATTTATTGTAAAACATATAAAAATCCCACCTGCTGTATATAGCGTGTAATGTGCAAGTTTTCGAATTATTGGATCCAATTCTTGTATTTTATTTTCTAATTCTTCTGTTGGTAAATTATCCCCGTAAATTATATTTGCAATTATTTCTGTTACAAAAGAGCTTGTATTTTTAGATTTATCAGAAGGCTCATTTGAAAATAAAAATACAGTAATCATCCATAAAAACATTAAAATTAGAAAGATTATTCTTAGCTTTTTCATTTTGTTTTTATCAATTTTCTCCTTTATTAAATTATTTCTAACTAATTATACCATGATACTTCAAAAATAAAAAGCTATTAAATGTATTTTGGGATAAAAAACAAAATAAAGATTTTCTGAAGACTAATTCTTTAGAAAATCTTTATTCTTTCTATACAACAAGGTTAATTTCCCTTTGGCGGTAAGTATTTTTGAAGCAAAACACACATGTGGACGTCGGAAGCAAAGCTTCCGCTAACGTCCTATTTTCTTACATAGCTTGTTTAAATAATTCTATAAAATCTTCTTTTGTAACTTCTCTTGGGTTTCCTGGTTTGCATGGATCTTCCATTGCTTTATCAGCAAGCATTGGTAAATCTTCTACTTTGCAGCCTGTATCTTTTACAGTTTGTGTTATTCCAACTTTTTCAGATAAATCTTTTATTTTCTCAACAAATGTTTTTATAACTTCATCTTTTGTAAATACTCTTGCATCTACACCTAAAGCTATTAATATTTTTCTAAATCTTTCATAACATACTTCTCCATTGAACTTCATAACTGTTGGTAAAAGTATTGCATTTGCAAGTCCATGTGGTGTATCATAAACTGCTCCTAATTGATGTGCCATTGAATGAACTATTCCAAGACCTACATTTGAAAATCCCATTCCAGCTATATATTGAGCAAGTCCCATGTTTTCAACAGCTTGTGGCTCTTTTTCATTAACAGCTGCTGGTAAATTTTCAAATATTAATTGTATTGCTCTTAAGTGGAACATGTCTGACATTGTATTGTGTGCTTTTGTGATATAACCTTCAACAGCATGTGTTAGAGCATCCATACCTGTTGCTGCTGCAAGTGATTTTGGCATTGTTTCCATTAACTCTGAATCAACTATCGCAATTATTGGTATGTCGTTTGGATCTACACATACCATTTTTATCTTTCTTTCTTCATCAGTTATTACATAGTTAATTGTGACTTCTGCTGCTGTTCCAGCTGTTGTTGGCATTGCAATTAGTGGCATTCCTCTATTTACTGTGTTTGATGCACCATTTAGTGAAACAATATCTTTTCTATCTGGATTTGTCATAACAATAGAGATACCTTTTGCAGTATCCATACTAGAGCCTCCACCTACTGCAACTATTACATCAGCTCTTGATTTTTTGCAAGCGCTAACTCCATCTAATACATTTTTTATTGTTGGATTTGGTTTTATTTCCGAATACATGTCATATTTTATCTTTGCATTTTCTAATACTTCTGTTACTTTATCAATAACCCCTGCATTTACTAGAGATTTATCAGTAACTAAAAATACCTTTTTGAAATTTCTTTTTTTAATTTCTCCGACTAATTCTTCTCTTGCTCCTCTTCCGAAATATGATGTTTCATTTAAAACAAACTTTGTTGACATATTTTTTCCTCCTTCGTAACTTTCAATAAATTTGAATATATTATATCAATATACTTTGCTAAGTTCAATATTTTTATTTAAGTTTTTGAGAAAAAGTTTTATTTCCTCTCCGGTCGTTTGGGACACAACTAAAATGACCGTGTTGTCAATGGGGACGGTTCCAAACTGCAAGCTCCACCTTATTTGTACATTTTAGCAAAATAAATTGACATTCTATTACATTTTTCTTGCGATTAATGCTTTTATTTTCTTACCTTCTTCTGTATACATTTTTTCATGTTCTGTTTCTATATTATTTTCAAATATATTTTCACTATGTAAATCATATGTCTTTTTTATAGTTTCAAATCCAGCTTCTTCAAAATATTTCAAACTGTCATTAAATAATCCGTCATCATCTGTCTTAAAATATACCTCTCCATTTTTCTTTAAAAATTCTCTATATAGCATTAATTGTCTTGTATGAGTGAGCCTTTTCTTTCTATGTTTAGGTTTTGGCCAAGGGTTGCAAAAATTTATATATATTCTTTCTACTTCGTCTTTATCTGACATAAATAATGCTATTCTTTCTATATCATGCCTTGTAAGAATTATATTTTCAGGTTCTATTCCTTTTTCTAAATATGCCTTTTCAATATTTCTTTTGCTAAGTCCAAGCATTGCATCTACCATATCTACTGCAATATAATTAATATTTAAATTAGAAGATGCAAGTTCTGCTATAAATGAGCCTTTTCCGCAGCCAAGTTCAATATGGAGTGGGGCTTTTTTATTAAAAGCCTCACTCCATTTGCCCCTGAGTTCTTCTGGATTATCTATATAAAATTTACAAGCCTCAAGTTCTGGTCTTGCCCATTTCTTATATCTAATTCGCATTTTACCTTTCCTTTTACATTTTAATCTGTTTTTCAAGTTATTTGGTGCATACAGCAAAGTTTATTTTTTGAAATAATCTACTCCAGCTTCAAAAATTTTAATATCATATTCTCCTGGAACATTCTTTGTAACTCCTCTATAACATCTTTCTGCATGTCCCATTTTGCCTAATATTCTTCCGTCCTTACTTGTTATACCTTCTATCGCAAGAACTGAGCCATTAGGATTATAGTCAATATCATATGTTGCATTTCCGTTTAAATCAACATATTGTGTTGCTATTTGTCCATTTTCTTTTAGCATTTTCAATGTCTCTTCATTTGCAACAAATTTACCTTCTCCATGAGATACTGGTACAATAAATTCTTGTCCTAGTTCTACTTTGTTAAACCAAGGAGACAATTTTGATACAACCTTTGTTCTAACCATTTTTTTTTTTTTTTTTGCAATATCATTAAATGTAAGTGTTGGCATGTTGCTTGTCATATCCATTATATCTCCATAAGGTAATAATCCTAATTTTACTAAAGCTTGGAATCCGTTGCAAATACCTAACATTAATCCGTCTCTTTCATATAAATGTTTATGTATTAGCTCTTTTAATCTTGGATTTCTAAATACGGAGGCTATGAATTTTCCAGAGCCGTCTGGTTCATCTCCTGCGCTAAATCCTCCCGGTATCATAATGATTTGAGCTTCTTCTATTGCTTTTGCAAATTCATTTATAGAGTCTTGAATATCATTTGCCTTTAAATTTCTAAATATTTCTATATTAGCTACTGCTCCAGCATCTTCAAAAGCCTTAGCTGTATCATATTCACAGTTTGTTCCCGGAAATACTGGTATAAATACTCTTGGTTTTGCAAATTTTGAACTTGCAACTATTGTGCATTTTTTATCACTTACAATATTTTCGCATTCTTTTTCTATTTTCTTTGCTTTGGTTGGGAATACTTTTTCAAGTGGCTCTTCCCATAATTTTATAAGTTCATCAAGATTAAGTTTTACATTCTTTATTTCTATTTCTTCTTTTTCAGTTGTAGTTCCTAAAACTTCTAGTTTTGCATTTTGTACATCTTCTCTTAGTTCTAATACAAATGTACCATACATTGGCTTAAATACGTCTACATCATTTTCAAACTTAAATCCGATTTTATTTCCAATACACATTTTTGTTATAACATCTGCAAGTCCGCCATTTCTTACAGTCATTGCTGAAAGTACTTTATTTTCATTTATTAATTTATGTACTATCTCATAATTTTCTTTCAAATCTTCAAAGTCTAGTAAGAAATCTTTATCTATTTTTGTTTTTAGTATTACAACTTTTGAATTTTTATTTTTAAATTCGCTAGATACAACTTTATTTGTATCTACTGTGCCTACACAAAATGCACAAAGTGTTGGTGGTACATCTAATTCATTATATGAACCTGACATACTGTCTTTTCCACCTATTGCTGCAATTCCTAGTTTTTCTTGTACATAATATGCACCAAGTAATGCTGCAAATGGTTTTCCCCACCTTTTAGAGTCATCTCTTAATCTTTCAAAATACTCTTGAAGTGTTAGCCATGCTTTTTTATAGTCTCCGCCTATTGCTACATATTTTGTGATTGCCTCAACTATTGCATATATTGCTCCATGGAATGGGCTCCAAGTTGCAATTTCTGGGTTATATCCATAAGTCATTATTGTTCCTGAATTTGTATAACCTTTTAAAGTTGGAATTCTTGCACACATTCCTTCTTGTGGAGTTAATTGATATTTTCCACCAAAAGGCATAAGTACAGTTCCAGCACCAATTGAACTATCAAATCTTTCTACTAGCCCTTTTTGTGAACAACAATTTAAGTCTTGTACTGTCTCTTTCCATGTTTTTTCTATATCTTTATTTTCAGTATTTTTTGCGAAATAGCTTTCTTCGTAATTTGGCTTATTAACTGTTACATTACTCTTTTTAACGCCTCCATTTGTATTTAAAAATTCACGGCTAAGGTCAACAATTAATTTGCCTCTCCAATACATTTTTACTCTTGGATTTTCAGAAACCTCTGCAACAACTGTTGCTTCTAGGTTTTCTTTTTCTGATAATTCCATAAATTTTTCTACATTTTCTTTTGCAACAACAACAGCCATTCTTTCTTGTGACTCTGATATTGCAAGTTCTGTTCCGTCAAGTCCTTCATATTTCTTTGGAACTTTATCTAGGTTTATCTCTAATCCGTCTGCAAGTTCTCCTATTGCAACTGATACTCCCCCTGCTCCAAAGTCATTACATCTTTTTATAAGTTTTGTAACTTCTTCATTTCTAAATAATCTTTGTATTTTTCTTTCCTCTGGTGCATTTCCTTTTTGTACTTCTGCTCCGCATGTTGCAAGAGATTTACTATTATGTGCTTTTGAAGAACCTGTTGCTCCTCCACATCCATCTCTACCTGTTTTACCTCCGAGTAAAATTATTTTATCTCCCGGAATTGGTCTTTCTCTTACAACATTCTTAGAAGGTGCTGCTCCAATTAGTGCTCCTATTTCCATTCTTTTTGCAACATATCCTTCATGATATATTTCTGCAACTTGTCCTGTTGCAAGTCCTATTTGGTTACCATATGAACTATATCCTCTTGCCGCTTCATTTGTTAACTTTCTTTGTGGTAATTTATTTGGAAGTGTTTCTGCAACTGTTTTTCTTGGATCGCCACAACCTGTAACACGCATTGCTTGATATACATATACTCTGCCTGAAAGTGGATCTCTTATTGCACCTCCTAGGCATGTTGCAGCTCCTCCAAATGGTTCTATTTCTGTTGGGTGGTTATGTGTTTCATTTTTGAACATTATTAAATATTCTTCTTCTTTTCCATCAACTAAAATATTTGCCTTAATACTACAAGCATTTATTTCTTCTGATTCATCTAAGTCTTTAAGTAAATTCTTTTTCTTTAATTCTTTTACTGCAATTGTTGCAATATCCATTAAGCATATATCTTTTGCTTTTTTATTTTCATACACATATTCTCTTGAATTCTTATATTCTTCAAATATTTTTTCTAATAAATCCCATTTAATGTCTATTACTTCAAGTTTTGTCATAAATGTTGTATGTCTACAATGGTCTGACCAATATGTATCTATCATTTTCATTTCTGTCATTGTAGGATCTCTTTTTTCTACATCTCTAAAATATCTTTGACAGAATTTTAAATCTTCTATGTCCATTGCAAAACCATATTTATCATAGAAATGTTTTACATTTTCATCTGTCATAGTCATAAAGCCTTCTACGATTTTTACATCTTCTGGTTCTTGCATTTCATCTTTTAATGTTTCTGGTTTTTCTAATGAACATTCTCTTGAATCTACTGGATTTATTAAATATGCTTTTATTTTATTTATATCACTTTCGTTTAAGTTTCCTTTAAGAACATAAATTTTTGCAGACTTAGCAGTTAGTCTTTCTCCTCCTGCTATAATTTGCAAACATTCTGATAATGAATTTGCTCTCTGGTCGAATTGCCCTGGTAAAAATTCTACTCCAAAAATTGTATCTTTTTCGTCTTTTTTGTATTCTTCTTCATAGCATATATCTACTTGTGGTTCTGAAAAAATAGTATTCTTTGCTTTTTCAAATATTTCCTCACTTATGCCTTCTACATCGTACCTGTTTAATATGATTACATTTTCTAGGTTATATATTTGTAAATTTTCTCTTAAATCTGTAAGTACTCCTTTTGCTTCTACATCATAACCTTCTTTTTTTTGTACAAAAATTCTTTTTACCATAACAACCTCCAAAATTGTATACATAAATTTTAACATAAGTATTATATCACATTTTTTTGAATAAGTATAGATAAAATGTAGATTTTGGAAGTATAAATTTTATTTAAAGAAAATCTGCACTATGATTATTAATTTATTTCAAAAATATATAGAATTTTTATACAATATAAGTTGTTTGCTTTCCTGCTTTATCTGTTACTATTACTCTTAAATAATATGTTGTTCCATTTACTGAAAATCGTATAATATTAGAATCATATATTGCATTAATAGATACTGCTGCTAATATTACAAGAACTATTATTGTAAAACGCAATTAGCGTTATGCCCTTCTCTCTGGCAAAATTCGTTGGTTTTCTGACTTTGTTATTCATTGGTTTTTCTGAGAGCAACGGAAAATTTATGTAAATAGAGGTTGCGATTTGGGACGTTTCTGCCTCGCAAATCGCAACCTCATTTTAAAGTACCTTTATTAATTCTTTTACAATTTTTTGTGATTCTATTCCTAAGTCTCTCTCATATTCTTCGTTTAGTATTTCATTATTAGATATAACTCTTATACTAA
>CALXJN010000031.1 GCA_944388635.1 uncultured Clostridia bacterium | reverse complement strand
ACAATATTATATTTGATATACGGATTTGAAATACTAAAAAGCGGAATACTTAATATTATTTATAAGACTCCTAATATGGATACATTAGTTGCAATAGGAGTTATAAGTAGTTTTCTTTATAGCACGTTTGGAATGATTATGATTTTAAGAGGGTATACTGAATATGTAGAACATTTATATTTCGAATCAGCTGCTATAGTAATCTTTTTCATAAAGCTTGGAAGATATGTTGAAAGTATAAGTAAAGATAAAACAAAAGACGCAATAAAAAAATTAGTACAAATAACTCCAAAAGATGCAATAATAAAAGTTGATGGAAAAGAGAAAAAAGTTACAATAGATGAAATACAAAAAGGAGATATAGTAGTATGTCATGCAGGAGATAAAATTGCAGTTGACGGAACAATTACAACTGGAAAATCACACATAGATGAAACATTTATAACAGGAGAAAGTAAACCCATAACAAAAATAGAAGGAGATAAAGTAATTGCAGGAAGCTTAAATTATGATGGGTATTTAGAATATAAAGCAGAAAAAATAGGTAGGGACTCTACAATATCTCAAATAGTAAAATTAGTGGTTGAGGCGACAAATACAAAAGCGCCAATTGCTAAAATTGCAGATAAAATAAGCGGTTATTTTGTTCCAATACTTATTATAATTGCAATACTAACATTTATCGTATACTTAATATTAGGCTTTGAAGTAAGTGAAGCATTAATTACATTTGTTACAATCTTAGTTATTGCTTGCCCTTGTAGTTTAGGACTAGCAACACCGCTAGCGATAGTAGTTAGTGAAGGACTATGTGCAAGTAATGGTATTTTAGTAAAGAAAAGTCAAGTATTAGAAAATGCAGAAAAAATTGATACAATAGTATTTGACAAAACAGGTACATTAACTTATGGAAATTTAAAGATTGCAGAAATTATAAATTTTACAGATAGAAAAGATGAGGAAATTTTAAAAGTAGCAGCAAGCCTAGAGAAAAAATCTACTCATCCAATAGCAAAAGCATTTATAGATTATGCAAAAGATATGAAAATGGAATTATATAAAGTAGAAAACTTTGAAAATATAAGTGGATATGGGATAACAGGAAATATTGAAAATAAAAAAGTAATACTTGGTAATTCTAAAATTGTTTCATATTTTAATATTGAAAACAAATATGAAGATAAGGAAAGAGAACTTTCTAAAAGAGGGAATAGTATAGTATATGTGATAGAAGAAAAACAAATAATTGCAATTATAGGAGTAAATGATATTTTAAGAGAGAATGCAAAAAAAATAATAAATAATTTAAAGAAAAACAATATAGAAGTAATTATGCTTACAGGAGATAATCAAGAAGTTGCAGAAATTATTGCAAAAGAAGTTGGAATAGAAAAAATTATTGCAAATGTTTTACCTTCGGACAAGGTAGAAAACATAAAAAAACTAAAAGAACAAGGTAAAAAGGTTATGATGTGCGGAGACGGAATAAACGATAGTCCAGCACTTGCAAATTCAGATATTGGAGTAAGCATACATTCAGGTACAGACATTGCAATGGATTCAGCAGATGTTATTTTGATGAAAAACGATTTAAATAAAATACTAGATTTAATAAACATAAGTAAAAAAACTGTTATAAATATAAAGCAAAATCTATTTTGGGCATTTTTCTATAATGTTTTAATGATACCAATCGCAATGGGAGTATTAAAACCAGTAGGAATAAGCATAAATCCAATGATTGCAGGTTTTGCAATGATGTTTAGCAGTTTTACAGTAATATTAAATACTTTAAGAATTAAAAATGTTAAATTAGAAAAGGAGGAATAAAAAATGTTTGGAAGTAAATTAAAGAAAACAATTTATATTGAAGGAATGAGTTGCTCTCATTGCCAAAGAAAGGTAGAAGAAGCGCTAAAAAAGCAAAGAGAAGTAAAAGAGGTTAAAGTTGATTTAGCAAATAAAAAAGCAGAGCTTATACTAAACAGAGATTTAAGAGATGATGATATAAAAGAAATTATAGAAGATTTAGGATACGAAGTAAGAAAAATAGAAGAATAAATAACTATAAATACCTTTGAAAATGTAGAAATAAATATAATATATTGACATAGTTCTAAATATATGATAATCTAGTATACAATACCAGATGAAACTTATAAAAGTTTAGGAGTTTAATATGAATAGAATTAAGTTAAAAGATAGGATTTTACCTACATACACAAAAGGGGAAGAAATATTTAATATGACATCACATATAGTTCGGAGGAGTACTTGGAATTGTTGCTACTGTACTATGCATAGTTGTTGCAGCAATACACGGTAATGTATATGGAATTATAAGTGGTGCAATATTTGGAACGACCATGATAATTTTATATACAATGTCTAGCATATATCATGGATTAAAGCCAAATACTACAGGAAAGAAAGTATTCCAAGTTTTAGACCATTGCTCAATATTTTTGCTTATAGCAGGTTCGTATACACCATTTACATTATGTACATTAAGAGAATATGATACTGCAACTGGTTGGACACTTTTTGGAATAATATGGGGGATGACTATACTTGGAATTATCCTTAACTCAATAGACTTAAAGTATTTCAAGAAATTTTCTATGATATGTTATCTTGCAATGGGGTGGTGCATTATTGCAAAAATTACATTACTACCAGAACTACTTGGAATGAGTGGATTTATCCTATTAGTCGCAGGTGGAATAGTATATACAATAGGAGCAATACTTTATGGAGTTGGAAAGAAACATAAATATATGCACTCAATATTTCACTTATGTATATTTTTAGCGAGTTTGCTACATTTCCTATGTATTTTATTATATGTAATGTAAATGAATTAGAATAATTGGTCAAAAATATGTAAAATATCTTGCATATTTTTGACTTTTTTAATATAATGTACATATTAAATGAAATAAAAAGGATGGATGAATATGCAAGAAAGAATACACAAAATAGTCGAAATAACAGATTTAAAAGATATGCTTAAGAAATCAGGAGAATTATATGGAGATAGATCTGCATATAGATTTAAGACAGATGAACCTGGAAAATTTAAAATAATAACACATAAAGAATATAGAGAAATGGTTGATGCTTTAGGAACAGCATTTATAAAACTTGGACTTAAAGGAAAAAGAATTGCAGTAATAGGAGAAAATAGATATGAATGGGGACTTTCATATCTAGCAGTAGCTTGTGGAACAGGAATTGTAGTTCCACTTGACAAGGCACTACCAGAAAATGAAATTAAAAGTCTAATAGAACGTTCAGGAGTAGAAGCAATTTGCTATTCTAAAAAATATGATGAAGTAATGAAGAAATTCAAAGCAGAAGGAATAGGAAATTTAAAACATTTAATTTCAATGGACTTAGAAAAACACGAGGACGGAGTATATTCATTAAAAGAATTAATTGAAAGAGGAAGAGAACTATTAAAAGAAGGAGATAGAAATTTCATAGATGCAAAAATCGATGCCGATAATATGGGAATGCTTTTATTCACATCAGGAACAACTTCTACTTCAAAAGCAGTACAATTAGCCCATAAAACAATATGCACTAATCTAATGGATATTGCATCAGTTTTAGAAGTTAAAGAAGATGATACAATGCTATCATTTTTACCATTACATCACGCATTTGAATGTACAGCAGGATTTTTATATCCATTATATAAAGGAGCAGAAGTAGTATTTTGTGAAGGAATAAAACACATAGCTGATAATTTAAAAGAATACCAAGTAACAGCAATGATTTCTGTTCCAATATTATTTGAAAATATGTATAGAAGAGTATTAAAGACTGTTGAAAAGCAAGGAAAACTTGAAAAACTAAAAAAAGGTGTCAGAATAAGTAATATGCTTTTAAAATTACATATAGATGTAAGAAAGAGATTATTCAAAGATATACATGATGCTTTAGGAGGAAGAGTTAGATTATTTGTTAGTGGAGCAGCAGGCTTAGATCCAGAGGTAGAAAAAGGATATAACGATTTAGGTATTAGAACAATACAAGGATATGGCTTAACAGAAACAGCTCCAATAATTTCAGCATGTACAGATAAAAGATATAAATTAGGTTCAGTAGGACCAATATTCCCAAGCTTAGAAGCAAGAATAGCGCATAAAGATGAAGACGGAATAGGTGAAATACAAGTAAAAGGACCTAGCGTAATGCTTGGATATTATGAAAATGAAGAAGCAAATAAAGAAGCTTTTGAAGACGGCTGGTTTAGAACAGGAGATTTAGGATATATTGATGATGAAGGATTCCTATTCATATCAGGAAGAAGTAAAAATGTAATAGTATTAAAAAACGGAAAAAATATCTTCCCAGAAGAATTAGAAAATTTAGTAAATAGAATTGAAGGCGTTTCTGAAAGTATGGTATATGGAAAACCAGAAGCAGACGGAGATACTAAAGTTTGTATAAAAATTGTATATGACGAAGAAGTAATGAAAGAAATGTATAAAACAACAGATGAAACAGAAATATTTGATATATTAAATAAAAAGGTAAAAGAAGTTAATAAGAAGATGCCGGCTTACAAATATATTAGAGAAATAATGGTAACAAAAGAACCATTAATAAAAACAACAACAGCAAAAATAAAAAGACATGAAGAGCTTGCAAAAATTTTGTAGAAATAAACAAAAAGTTGTTGACAATTGTAACAAAGTTGTAATAAAATTGTAATTGAAATTTAAAACTATATTTTGAATTTTCTATTGTAGTATTTTGTTAAATGTTATATAATTCAATTAATGGATATAACATTAGTACGAAGGAGGGAGGTTTACAATGCTAAGAAAAAAGAAAACTGGCATAGTAAACATAAGAATGGTAATAACCGAAGAAAAAATTTTATCTAATATAGATAAGGTACAAAAATTAATTAATCCAAATAGTAAAAAACAAATTGTTCAATTAGATGACGATGCATATTTTAAAGATTTAATAGAATCTATAAAAATGTATTTAATAGAATACCCAAAAAAGAAAAATTTCCCGGCATCAGTATATAAAGCTGCATATGGGCTTGTAGAATATGCAACAAATCAATTTGAAGAAAACACAAAGCAAATTGAAGAATTGATTAGACAAAGAGAAAAAAACATCGGATTATCTTCAGAATTAAGAGATTTATTAGATACAGTTATAGAAAAAGATAAAGATTGGAAAGCATATGTAAAAAATAGTGCAAAATTATTCCAAGAAGACATTGTTGAAGCATTAGGAATTATTGGAAGAGCAAAAACAGATACATCAGACAATTATAAAGATGCTTTAAAACTTGTTCATGCTAGAATAAATAACTTAGAATCAAATTTACATATTGAAATAGATATGGAAAGAATTGAAGATAAGTCAAAAGCACTAAGTTATATAGGAATAGAAATTGCAGATGCATTAAAAGGAATACCTACTCCAATTGAAATCGTTGAAGAAGAAGAAAAAAGTAAAATTGAACAAGAACAATATATTGAAGAAACTAGAGTTGAAGTTAAACCTAGCCTATGGCAAAGAATTAAACAAAGTAAAGTTGCTAGAGCATTTACATATTTATTTAAAGCAAGAGGTACAGCTGCTAACAATGCTTTACCTGAAGGCAGAGGAGAATAAAATTTAAATAAAACACCAATGAAAATTGGTGTTTTATTTAAAAAGAAAGGGAAAAAGTTATGAGTAAGTTTGATGAAGTATATCTAGATTTATGTGAAAAGATTTTAAAAGAAGGATATTATGATAATAATAGAACAGGAATTGCAACATATAAATTACCACATCAAATAATGCAATTTGATTTAGGAGAAGAATTTCCGATTCTTACAACAAAGTTTGTAGCATTTAAAACAGCTGTTAAAGAACTTTTATGGATATTCCAAAAGCAATCAAATAGTGTAAAAGAATTGCAAGCAGAAAATGTTCATATTTGGGATGAATGGGAAATGGAAGATGGAACAATAGGTACATCTTACGGCTGGATTGTAAAGAAATTTAACCAAATAGACAATCTTATAAATAAACTAAAAACAAATCCACAAGATAGAAGAATGCTAATTAATCTTTGGCAAATACCATATCTTGATACTGGAGCATTATATCCATGTGTATATAATAGTTGCTGGGATGTAACAGACGGAAAGCTTAATTGTATGTTAACAATACGCTCAAATGACTTACCACTTGGCAATCCATTTAATGTATCTCAATATGCAGTACTTGTTCATTTACTAGCACAAGTTACTGATTTTAAACCAGGATTATTAACTGTTTGCATAAACAATGCTCATATATATGAAAATCAAATAGAAGGAATAAAAGAACAATTAAAAAGAAGAAATGAGGCATTACCAGCACCAAAACTTTGGATAAATCCAGAAATAAAAGATTTTTATAAATTTACAATAGATGACATAAAATTAGTAGATTATAAACACTTAGGTAAAATAGATATGCCAGTTGCTGTTTAAAAGAAATGGAGCATAAAATGTTAAGTATAATTGTAGCAATTTCAAAAAATAATGTAATAGGAAAAGATAATAAATTAATATGGCATTTGCCAGCAGATTTAAAGAGATTTAAAGAATTAACAACTGGCAAAACAATAATAATGGGAAGAAAAACATTTGAATCATTGGGAAGAGTTTTACCTAATAGAAAGCATATTGTATTGACACAGAATAAAGAATGGAAAATCGATGATTGCAATGTAAAAATAATAAGCAGTATAAAAGAATTAGAAAATGAAATAGAAGAAGAAAAAGAAAATTTTGTTATAGGTGGAGCTACAATTTATAAATTACTTATGCCATATACTAAAAAAATGTATGTAACAAAAATAGAAGAAGAATTTGAAGGCGACACATATTTTCCAGAAATAGATGAAAATGAATGGAAAATAGAAAAGATAGAAAATGGCATAAAAGACGATAAAAACCCATATGATTACAAATATATCACATATAAGAAAATTGGACATTAGCGGAAGCAAAGCTTCCGACGTCCACATGTGCGTTTTGCTTTGCAAATACGCACAGCCCAAGGGAAATTAACCTTATTGTATAGAAAAAATCTGATGATTTTTCCTATACAATAAAAAATAAATTAAAGAAATTTTGCAAAAAGTATTGACAAATTACAAAAGAACAAGTATAATACATAATTGTTGAAGGTAACGCAGGTGTAGTTCAATGGTAGAACCTCAGCCTTCCAAGCTGATGACGCGGGTTCGATTCCCGCTACCTGCTCCAACATATACATCCTAACAAGGATGTTTTTCTTTCAAAATAATAATTTGCTCCTTTAGCTCAGTTGGTTAGAGCAACCGGCTCATAACCGGTAGGTCCAAGGTTCGAGCCCTTGAAGGAGCACCAAAGTAAACTCAAGTGTGGTAACTTGAGTTTTTTTGTGCAAAATTCTATTCATAAAAAACAAAAATAGCTTGATTTATTAATAGTAGTATAGTAGAATATATTTTGTGAAATAGGAGGATAAAGCCTTGAATAAAACAAATGATATACAAAATAAACTAAAATATTTAAAATTAAATTTAAACAAAATTCCAAAATGTTTACTAGAAGCAGCAGATGTAAATATAAGACCTGCAAGAAACTATGAAGAAAAAAAGTATAGGGTATATAAATATGTGCCTATAAGCAAGATAAACATACTTTTGACAAGAGCAAATAGACTAAATTCATTACAAGAAAAGTGCAAAATGGCATCTCCTTTATATACATACTTAATACCAGAAGATGAAGAAGGAATATTGAAGCACACTATATTTTTAAAAATGATACAAAATATGAATGTAGATGAAATAGAAAATATTGAAAAAGAACAAGCAATGCTTGCAAAACAGATACCATTTAAAGTAAAATATAAAGAAAATTACTTATGGCAAATATATTATTCTGAATATACAAAAAATTACTATATGTTAGCACCAATAGAAGATTTAGACTGTTCATGCTTGTTTTACTTAATAAAAGAAAAGATAGAATACGAAAAAACAGGAAAAGATAAGTCAATATTTGTGCCTATAAGTTATTTAGATTATTCAAGAAAGTATTTTACCAAATCACAAGAAGCAGATATAGAAAAGTACTTGTTCCAATTTACGAAAGAATGGCCTCTTATGTATGAGGTATATGACAAAAATGAAAATATGAGCTTTCAAATAGTAGGAAATACCGAAGTATATGAAAAAATAAATAGTGTGTACAAAATTTGCCTAGAAAATAACGAAGATGCAACAAGATTTTATAAACTATTAAAAGCATTATTTATACTAGAGACAGAATTCCCTAATAGATATAAATTTGAAGTAAAAATCGCAGAAAATGCCGGATTAGAATTTATATATAATTCTAAAATTGTAACATATGAAAGCTTAGCAAAATTAATAAAAGAAGAGTTCCTAAAAAATAAAGCTGAAAGTGAAAATCTAAATGAAGAAATAATAAAATTAAACAATAGACTAGAGGAATTAAAATTAATTGAAAAAGACAAAGAAGAAGAATATAAAATGAGACAAAAGCAAGTTGCTTTATATTTGGAATGTAGAAAAAGTTTCTTTGGAAAAATTAAATATTATTTTAGAGGCAAAAAAGAGTACAAAGGCTTAAAAAAAGAAGAAATTAAAAATTTGCAGGAAACGAAACAAGAAGAAAAACACGAAGTAACTGAAATATATGATACAAAAGAATATTACACAATTGAGGACTTGGTAGATATAACAAAAATTCTAGACAGAATAACTAATGAAGTTAGAAATGCAAACTCTGACATAAGAGCATTAGAAAGCTCAATAGAAAGATTAACTAAAAAAGCAGACAATGCTAAGAAGTATATAGACGAAATCGAAGAACATAAAAAAAGCATATTTGAATTTTGGAGTTTTGTAAATCAAGATAGTGTTCTTCGGATTAAATGAAGGAGAAAAAGAAGAAGTTAAACATAATGAGATAGAAAAAGTATTTGATTATGTAGAGGACATGGAAGAGCTAGGCAAAAAATTAGATAGAAAAAATAGAGAAGCATTTTCAAAAGATGAATTAGATAGCATATTTATAACAGATACTAAAACTCTAGAAGATATTAATAGTCTTAGAAATAAGGAAAAAGAAAATTTTGATGAACAAATAGAAGAATTAAAACAAGAAGCACTAAAAACAGAAATATTATTTGCATCAGAAGAGTTTGATATATTTGGCTCAATGTCAGAAGATAAAACCAAGATAAATGTTTTGGGAAATACCAAACATAGAGAAATAAAGAAAAATAAATTTAGAATATTAGATATAACAAAAAATACAAAAAATGAACAATATGTAAAAAGACTTCAAGAGATAATAGTATCTTTAGATAAATCAATAGAAAAAGCAAAATTCGGATTTAATTTAAAAGCTTTTTATGCAAGCACAGATGTGCTAAACAATAATGACTACAACCTACTATATATAAATCCAAAAAATGCTTTAGAAAAATTTAAAAATTTTGACAAAGTTAATTTGTATAACATAAAATTAAAAGAAAATACAAAAGCAGTAGCATTAACTAATATTGCATATTATGATAACACAAATAAAACACTTCCAATAGGAATGAATGTGTCAGACAAAATATTAGTAGATATGAGCAAATTAAATTTAGAACTAAAAAAACAAAAATTATTTAGAATAAATCAAGAAATTGACGAAATGAATGCACAAACTAAAATTGTTTGCGTATATGAATATGAAGCAAGTTAAAAAATATTTATCTTGAAGTTTGTCATTCTAGAGAAGTTCCAAACACCTAAACTTTAAAGAAAGGACAATATACATGAGTAAAAAGAAGAAAAAGACAAAAATACATAAAGGAGTTTATAGGTTAGTCATTATTATATTAGCCTTGCTCATTGCATATGTAGCATATTTAAAAATATATAAAGTCAGTAGCATAAAAGATATATTTGAAGGAGTAGAAACAAAAGAAGCAAATTTAACAGAATATATAGTTTATGGAACACATCTAAACATAAAAGGAAATTTAGAAATAGATAGTACTAATATTGATAAAGTAAGTCTTGCATTTAAAACAATAAATACTGAGAATCAAGAAGAATTTCCAATGACATATACTAAAACACAAAACGGAATAGAATTTTCAACATCTGATTTGATAAATGAAGGAATTAATTTAGAAGAAATGCCACTAAATACATATTACTTCTTTATAAAGGTGGATTATAACAATGGGACAAGCAGTTATTATTCTTTAAAAAATGATACCGATTATGAATATAAAGATGATGAAAATTTAGAGTATTATACAATTACTAAAAATGAAAAAAATAATAAAATAGATATCAAATTTGCAAATTATGATATGTCCGGAACAGAGATAGAATATATGTACATGGGAGTAGGATATATAAAACTTCCAGACAATGTATATGATGTAGTGATAGATCCAGGACATGGTGGCGCAGATGTGGGTGCAGAAAATGGCAAATACAACGAAGCAGAACTAACATTAGAAATAGCTGAAAAAGTAAAAGAAGAACTTGAAGATTTAGGCTTAAAAGTACTTATGACAAGAGACGGAACAGAAGGAAATGAGTACAATGTATATAGTGTATATGACAATAACGGAAGAGTAAATGTGACAGGAGATTCTAAAGCCAAATATGTATTTTCAATACACTTAAACAGCATAGAACAAGCAAATTCTCAAAGTGGTGTAGAGATATATGCTCCAGCTAAAATAAACTTAAATTTTGCAAAATCTTTAGCAGATAATATTGTAAAAAGTGCAGATACAAAATATTCTGGATTACAAATGAATTATAAAGTAGATGAAGGAGTATATGTAAGAACTCTTACAGAAGAAGATATAGAATCATCAAGAAAAGGTGCAATAGCAAAAGGATATGAGCCATATGATATAAAAGAAAATACACCATATTTATATATGATTAGAGAAACTGGTGGAATTGCGACAGGAGCTTATGTAGATGGAAGAAATACATCTTATGGAGTAAATAAATACTATGACTCAAATATAGGTGTGGAAGCATATCTTTTGGAACTTGGATATATAAATAATAGAATTGATTTAGAAAATATAGTTAATAATCAAGAAGGATATGTAGAAGGAATAGTAAAAGCAATTAAAGATGAACTTTTAGGTGAAGACTATGTAGCACCTATAAAAAAAGATGATAAGGAGCAAACAAACACAAATACAAAAAGAAACTAATTTGCTAAAAGTCAAAAAATGTGCTATAATAAAGGTGTAAGCCCCAATAAGGGAAATGAACTTTGAAAAAAAGAAAGGAAACGACATCATGAAAAAGAGCAACAAACAGGAGCGGATGAAGCTCCAGACCATCATCATTGGCACGTGCGTTATCGCAGCGATTGTGACGGCAAGCTTCCTGATCCAAACTATTAAGTACTGGGGTGCAGTTCGCAGCATCGATGCTGTTGAACGCGAAGCCTGGGCTAATAGAAGCTGGGTAGCAGGAGAATGGGTTGAAGGTTGGTCCGACGAACTAACTGCCGAGTACAACTCGGCAGTAGCTGCCAAAGAAAAGCTGGCTCAGGAGAACGATGTAGCACGCTGGTGCTACTACTCCGGTTACTCTGTAACTGGACAAATCTTGAGAGCCAGTACGATCTTAGGTGCCTTGCTTGTTTGCATTGGTAGCCAAATGTGCATCATCTACATCGTTGTAGTTAGTGCAAAAATGGCGAAAAAGCAAAGAAACAAGATTGTCAGACACCACCATGCCCGTGAGAGCAACGTCTACATGCAGTGATTATTGGTAGGAAAAGGCGCAAGGGTTATTCTAACCCGAGCGCCTTTTCCAATGGTAAAAATATAAGACATTAAAAAAGCTTAAAAAATGAGTAAATTAACCAAAAAATTTCATATAATCTATTGACACAAAAGGCGTTTGTGATATAATAACAATAAGTAAACGTGCAGGAGGACTTAAATGGAAAATGCTACTAAGTTTTTTCAAATTAGTGATAACTTTAACACTTTAAGTGATGAAGAATTGCTTTCTCTTATCAATTCTGATAATAAAGATGCTTTAAATTATTTAATAAATAAATATAAAGAACTTGTTTATATGAAAGTAAGCAAGTATTTTATCATTGGTGCAGAAAAAGATGATTTGTTTCAAGAAGGAATGATAGGATTATTTAAAGCAATAAAAAGCTATAAGGAGGACAAGCATAATTCATTTAAAACTTTTGCAAATATGTGTATAGAAAGACAATTGATTACAGCAATAAAAACATCTAATAGGCAAAAACATATGCCACTTAATTCATATTTATCACTTAATACGTCTAGTTATGATGATGAAGATGATAAGACATTAATGGATATATTAAACAATAAAACAGTAGAAGATCCATTGGATACTATTACTAAAAAAGAATATTATAAAACAGTAGAGGATACAATAGATAAATCACTTAGTGATTTTGAAAAACAAGTACTAAAAAAATATATAAAAGGAGATAGCTATGTAAAAATTGCCGAAGAACTTAATTCTCCTGTAAAATCAATAGATAACGCTATTCAAAGAATTAGGAAAAAGGCAATAAAAGGTATAATCGACAATGACAATATGTAGTCTATGTTATTTTAATAGACTACTTCAATATGCTTCTATAGCTCAGTAGGTAGAGCACTTCCATGGTAAGGAAGAGGTCGCCAGTTCGATTCTGGCTGGAAGCTCCATTTTTTATAAATTATATTCTAATTAATTTTATATATCTAAATAAAAATCAGCTAAAATGAAAAAAGTAATTTTTCTTAACCTCTTGCAAAAGTTTTAAAAAGGAAATATAATAAAGGAGTAACTTTAGAATAAAAAGGAATGATGACAAAATGAAAATTGGTATAGTAGGACTTCCAAACGTAGGAAAGAGTACA
>CALXJN010000030.1 GCA_944388635.1 uncultured Clostridia bacterium | reverse complement strand
GTTGTGAAAATTGTCATTCTGGTAGTATGTATCCTATTAATTATAAAAGTCCTAAAGGTATTGTTTATAAATATGATGACTAATTCATTTCTACTTTTCCAACTATATCTTCAATATTTTCTACATTACACTTTTTCATATATTCTTCAATGCCTTCTATTACCTTAATGCTTGTATAAGGGTCTGCAAAGTTTCCTGCACCTATTGAAACTGCCTTTGCACCCGCAAGTATAAATTCTATTGCATCTTCTCCTGTCATTATTCCTCCAAGTCCCATTATTGGAATTTTTACAGCTTGTGATACTTGATATACCATTCTTACAGCAACTGGCTTAATGGCTGGACCTGAAAGTCCTCCCGTATTATTTGCTAAAACAGGCTTTCTTTTATATATGTCTATTTTCATTGCCAATAGTGTATTTATTAATGATACTGCATCTGCTCCGCCGTCTTCAGCACCTTTTGCAATGCTTGCTATATCTGATACATTTGGAGTTAATTTTACAATTAATGGTTTATCTAATACTTTTCTTACTTCCTTTGTTACAGTTTTTACTCCATCATAAGAACTTCCAAAAGCCATACATCCTGCTTTTACATTTGGACAAGATAAGTTAAGTTCTACTCCATCTATGTCTAATGTATTTAATATTTTGCATAGTTCAACATATTCATCTATTGTACTACCACAAGCGTTTACAATGACTTTTGTATCAAATTTTCTTAAAAACGGTAAATCATTTTGAGCAAAATATTCTACTCCTGGATTTTGAAGTCCTATACTATTTAGCATTCCACTTGCAGTTTCACATACTCTTGGAGGTTTATTTCCACTTTTAGGTTTTAGTGAAGTTCCTTTTGTAATAACTGCTCCTAATTTTCCTAAATCAAAGAAATTACTATATTCTCTCCCATATCCAAATGTTCCTGATGCTACTGTTACTGGATTTTTCATTTCTATCCCTGCAAAATTTATTTTTGTATTCATTAACACTCTCTCCTTTTTCTATTTAAGTTTTTATCGGATTTGCTTATAAAGCTCTTTTAGTTTTGCACTATTTTATTTTTTGAATTACTTATTCATACTTATTAAATTTCTACATCTTTTGCGTTAAATACTGGTCCACCTTTGCACACATGATAATATTCTGGATTATCTTTTGGATTGCTTGCTTTTTTTACTGCACAGCCTAAACATACTCCTAAGCCACACCCCATTCTTTCTTCTAAAGAAATTTGGCAACTTAAGCTATTTTCTATTGCATATTTTTGAACTGCTTTTAGCATAGGTAGTGGTCCACAAGCAAAAATACAAGTATTTTTCTTCTCTATATCTTTCTTTAAATAATCTATTGCAAATCCTTTTTCAGCATAAGAGCCATCATCTGTTGTTATAACTAATTTATCCGATACTTCTTCAAACTCTTTTTCAAGCATTACTAAATCTTTATTTCTAAATCCTAAATATGTACTTACTTTTTTTCCTTGTGCTTTTGCTTCTTTTGCTAATTCATATAATGGAAATATACCTATTCCCCCACCTATTATTTCTACATTATCATACTTTTCGAACTTAAATGTTCCATTTCCTAATGGTCCTAATATGTCTATTTTATCTCCTACTTCTTTCTTTGATAAAATATTGGTTCCATTGCCTTTGACCTGAAAAATAAACTCTAAAATTCCCGCTTCTTTATTAATATTGTATATACTTATTGGCCTTCTTAAAAACGGCTCCGTCTGGTCATTTACTCTTATTTCAATAAAATTTCCTGGTTTTGCTGTTTTTACTATTTCATTAGCTTCTACGCTAAACTTAAATACGTCTTTTATTATTTCTTCTTTTTTTATTAATTTTGCAAATGTTTGTATTGGCATGTTAAGCCTCCTTTCATCAATTATCTGCTTTTTTCAGTTCATCAATTATCTGTTCTTTTCAGTTTGGGATAGTCCTAAATCGAAAATTATTATTTTATTTTACAATTTAAAAATCCCCGTTCTAATTTTTTCATTTAAGGTTCGTCCATAAAGTAAAATTTTTATTTTTGCTCTATTCCAATTTTAAGTTCTTCTTTCATCCTTAAAGCTTCTGCTCTTGTAGCTTTTTCGAATTCTTCTTCGGTAAATTTATCTTTCCACAACTCTGATTTATATGCACACATTAATCCTCTTGAGCTGTTTACTATTCCGCCTATTCCATTGCTATCAAATGCTTTTGCTATATCATTTGCTTTTCCACCTTGTGCACCATAGCCTGGTATTAAGAAAAATGTATGCGGAGCTACTTTTCTAAGGCTTTCTAACTGTTCTGGGTACGTTGCACCAACTACTCCTCCTACGCTACTATAACCATACTCACCTCTCAAATCTTCTCCCCAGTTTTCCACAAGTTTTGCAACTTTTGTGTATAACTCTTCTCCATCTTTCATTTTTACATCTTGTATATCTCCTGATGATGGATTTGATGTTTTTATTAATATAAATATTCCTTTATTGTATTTTTTACAATCTTCTATAAATGGTTTTATACTGTCTATTCCCATATATGGATTTAATGTTACAAATTCCACATCAAATATACTTTCTTCTTTATTTGCTATTTTTGTTTTTCCTAAAAATGCATTTGAATATCCTTCTGCTGTTGAACCTATGTCTCCTCTTTTTATATCTGCAATCACTATCATTCCTTTTTGCTTTGCATATTCGCATGTTTCTTTAAAAGCTTTCATTCCTTCTATTCCAAACATTTCATAAAATGCTATTTGTGGCTTTACTGCTGGAATTATATCATAAGTTGCATCTATTAATCTTTTATTAAATTCTATAATTGCTTTTGATGCTCCTTCCAGTGTTGGAGCATATTTTTGCGTTATGCATTTTGGTATCATTTCATATCTAGGGTCTAATCCAATTACTGTTGGATTGTCTTTTTCTTTAATTTTGTCTATTAGATTATCTATTGCATTTTTCATTTTTATAATTCTTCCTCCCATTCTTTTTCTTTAAATCCTATATGAATTTTTTTACCTATTAATATTGGTCTTTTTATTAACATTCCATCTGATGCTAGTAATTTTATTTTTTCCTTATCTTCCATAGTTGTTAGTTTTTCTTTTAATTTCAATTCTCTATATTTTAATCCGCTTGTATTAAATAATTTGTTTATAATAATTTCACTTTCTTTTATCCATTTTTTTAATTCTTCTTCTGTTGGAGTTTCTGATACAATATTTCTATCTTGAAAATCCAACTTATTATTCTCTAACCATTGCTTTGCCTTTTTGCAAGTAGAGCATTGGGGATATTCTATAAATAATAGTTTCATTTAATCTTCTCCTTTCTTTAGCCTTCGTAAACAATTCTTCCACCAACTATTGTATATTTTACTTTTCCTTTTAATTCTTTTCCTATAAATGGACTGTTTTTGGCTTTTGAAACTATCATATCTTCAGTATATACATATTTTTTATTAGGGTCAAATATTGTTAAATCTGCTACTTTTCCCTCTTCTATTATTCCTTTATCTAGTTTTAATAATTTTGCTGGATTATATGATGTTAACCTTACTAAATCTAAATATGTAAGTTCGTTTGTGTCTATTAAATTCATTATTTCTGCTGGAAGAGCTGTTTCAAAACCTATTATCCCATTTGGAGCTTTTGCTAAGCCTTGTTCTTTTTCTTCTTTGCTATGTGGAGCGTGGTCTGTGATAATACAATCAATAGTTCCATCTTTTAGGCCTTCTATTATTGCTTTTCTATCTTTTTCTTCTCTTAATGGAGGATTCATTTTTGCATTTGCACCAGATTTTAATACTTCTTCTACTGTAAATGTAAAATAATGTGGGCAAGTTTCACAGGTTATTTTTACTCCTCTTTTTTTGGCGTCTCTTATCATGTTTTCAGTTGTTTTTGTACTAATATGGCATATATGTGCTCTTACATTGTTTGTTTCAGATATTACAATTTCTCTTGCTGCCATAATTTCTTCTGCTTCTGGTAAAACACCTTCTACTCCTAGTTTTTCTGCTATTTTTCCTGCATTTATAGCTCCTTTTGAAACTGACTTTTCTTCACAATGTGATGATACAAATGTTCCTAGTTTGTCCGCTTCTATTATTGCCTCTCTCATCATTTTACTGTTTACTACTGGCATTCCATCATCTGAAAAAGCTATTGCTCCCGCTTCTTTTAATTCTTTAAAGTTTACTAATTCTTCTCCTTTTTCTCCTTTGCTCACTGATGCATATGGTAAAACATTGCACAAGTTTGCTTTTTTACCCTTTTCTATAATTTCTTTTAATACTTCTACATTATCTGGAGTTGGTTTTGTGTTAGGCATTGGACAAATTGTGGTAAACCCTCCTGCTACTGCACTTTTTGAACCAGTTTCTATTGTTTCTTTATATTCATATCCTGGCTCTCTTAGGTGACAATGCATATCTATCATTCCAGGGATAATATATAACCCCGTGCAATCAATTTCTTTATCTGCCTTCTCATTTAATTCTTTTGCAATTTTTTCTATTTTTTCATCTTTAATTAAAATATCGTAGATATCATCTAAATTGTTTTTGTAATCTACAACATGCCCATTTTTTAATAATGTTTTCATCTTATTCT